>NZ_WAAQ01000005.1 GCF_008868125.1 Microbacterium maritypicum | reverse complement strand
AACAGCAACGGTCTGGCGGATGCGGGGGAGACGATCGATTATTCGTTCGTCGTTCTCAACACCGGGAATGTGACGCTCACGGGTGTGTCTGTCGATGACCCGAAGGCGGGGTCGGTGACGTGTGATCCGACGACGCTCGCTCCGGGTGAGTCGGTGACGTGCACGGCGGATGCGCCGTATACGGTCACCGAGCAGGACATCATCGATGGCGGTGTCGTGAACACCGCGACCGGTAATGCCACGACTCCTGAGGGTGTGGATCCGATCATCCCGCCGACCGACACCGAGACGACACCGACGCCGGCTGCGGCGGCAGGTCTCGCGATCGAGAAGGTCGCGTCGTTGAATGACGCCAACAGCAACGGTCTGGCGGATGCGGGGGAGACGATCGATTATTCGTTCGTCGTTCTCAACACCGGGAATGTGACGCTCACGGGTGTGTCTGTCGATGACCCGAAGGCGGGGTCGGTGACGTGTGATCCGACGACGCTCGCTCCGGGTGAGTCGGTGACGTGCACGGCGGATGCGCCGTATACGGTCACCGAGCAGGACATCATCGATGGCGGTGTCGTGAACACCGCGACCGGTAATGCCACGACTCCTGAGGGTGT
>NZ_WAAQ01000004.1 GCF_008868125.1 Microbacterium maritypicum | reverse complement strand
TAAACGCAAAATGGCCACCCAACGATGGGTGGCCATTTTGACTAAAAGGAGTCCGGCGGTGTCCTACTCTCCCACAGGGTCCCCCCTGCAGTACCATCGGCGCTGTGAGGCTTAGCTTCCGGGTTCGGAATGTAACCGGGCGTTTCCCTCACGCTATGGCCGCCGAAACACTATTGATGTTTCAATCAAACACATAACAAAGTCATTGTTGTTATGCGGTTCTCGACCGTACATCGAGAACCACTCAGTGGACGCGTAGCACCAACAAACGGTGTGTTATCAAGTCATCGGCTTATTAGTACCAGTCAGCTGCATGCATTACTGCACTTCCACATCTGGCCTATCAACCCAGTAGTCTGGCTGGGAGCCTCTCACCCGAAGGTATGGAAATCTCATCTTGAGGCCGGCTTCCCGCTTAGATGCTTTCAGCGGTTATCCATCCCGAACGTAGCTAATCAGCGGTGCTCCTGGCGGAACAACTGACACACCAGAGGTTCGTCCAACCCGGTCCTCTCGTACTAGGGTCAGATCCTCTCAAATTTCCTACGCGCGCAGCGGATAGGGACCGAACTGTCTCACGACGTTCTAAACCCAGCTCGCGTACCGCTTTAATGGGCGAACAGCCCAACCCTTGGGACCTACTCCAGCCCCAGGATGCGACGAGCCGACATCGAGGTGCCAAACCATGCCGTCGATATGGACTCTTGGGCAAGATCAGCCTGTTATCCCCGAGGTACCTTTTATCCGTTGAGCGACAGCGCTTCCACAAGCCACTGCCGGATCACTAGTCCCGACTTTCGTCCCTGCTCGACCTGTCAGTCTCACAGTCAAGCTCCCTTGTGCACTTACACTCGACACCTGATTGCCAACCAGGTTGAGGGAACCTTTGGGCGCCTCCGTTACTTTTTGGGAGGCAACCGCCCCAGTTAAACTACCCACCAGGCACTGTCCCTGAACCGGATTACGGTTCGAAGTTAGATATCCAGAGTGACCAGAGTGGTATTTCAACAATGACTCCACACGAACTAGCGTCCATGCTTCAAAGTCTCCCACCTATCCTACACAAGCCACACCGAACACCAATACCAAGCTGTAGTAAAGGTCACGGGGTCTTTCCGTCCTGCTGCGCGTAACGAGCATCTTTACTCGTAATGCAATTTCGCCGAGTTCGCGGTTGAGACAGTTGGGAAGTCGTTACGCCATTCGTGCAGGTCGGAACTTACCCGACAAGGAATTTCGCTACCTTAGGATGGTTATAGTTACCACCGCCGTTTACTGGGGCTTAAATTCTCAGCTTCGCCTTGCGGCTAACCGGTCCTCTTAACCTTCCAGCACCGGGCAGGCGTCAGTCCGTATACATCGTCTTGCGACTTGGCACGGACCTGTGTTTTTAGTAAACAGTCGCTACCCACTAGTCTCTGCGGCCTCCAAACGCTTTCGGGAGTAAATCCCTATACGCCGAAGGCCCCCCTTCTCCCGAAGTTACGGGGGCATTTTGCCGAGTTCCTTAACCACGATTCTCTCGATCTCCTTGGTATTCTCTACCTGACCACCTGAGTCGGTTTGGGGTACGGGCGGCTAGAACCTCGCGTCGATGCTTTTCTTGGCAGCATAGGATCACCCACTTTTTATCCGCATCGTGTCTCAGCCTATGTGAATCGCGGATTTGCCTACGACTCGGCCTACGCACTTGCACCAGGACAACCATCGCCTGGCTTGGGCTACCTTCCTGCGTCACACCTGTTAATACGCTAACCGCACCAGAATGGGGTCGTGCGCTAGGCCCAGAGCGTCACCCCGAAGGGATCAGTCACTGGGATTCAGACACTTAGCACTACTGGATTAGCTTGGGCGGTTCTTCGCCGGTACGGGAATATCAACCCGTTGTCCATCGACTACGCCTGTCGGCCTCGCCTTAGGTCCCGACTTACCCAGGGAAGATTAGCTTGACCCTGGAACCCTTGGTCTTTCGGAGGACGTGTTTCTCACACGTCATTCGCTACTCATGCCTGCATTCTCACTCGTGTAGCCTCCACGGCTGGTTTACACCGCCGCTTCGCTGGCCACACGACGCTCTCCTACCCATCAACACGGCTGGACCACGAAGGCCTACCAATAATGTCAATGCCACAACTTCGGTGGCGTGCTTGAGCCCCGTTACATTGTCGGCGCGGAATCACTTGACCAGTGAGCTATTACGCACTCTTTCAAGGGTGGCTGCTTCTAAGCCAACCTCCTGGTTGTCAAGGCAACTCCACATCCTTTCCCACTTAGCACGCGCTTTGGGACCTTAGTTGGTGGTCTGGGTTGTTTCCCTCTCGACTATGAAGCTTATCCCCCACAGTCTCACTGCTGCGCTCTCACTTACCGGCATTCGGAGTTTGGCTGACGTCAGTAACCTTGTAGGGCCCATCGGCCATCCAGTAGCTCTACCTCCGGCAAGAAACACGCAACGCTGCACCTAAATGCATTTCGGAGAGAACCAGCTATCACGAAGTTTGATTGGCCTTTCACCCCTATCCACAGCTCATCCCCTCAGTTTTCAACCTAAGTGGGTTCGGTCCTCCACGACGTCTTACCGTCGCTTCAACCTGGCCATGGATAGATCACTTCGCTTCGGGTCTAGGACATGCGACTGAATCGCCCTATTCAGACTCGCTTTCGCTACGGCTACCCCACACGGGTTAACCTCGCCACATATCGCTAACTCGCAGGCTCATTCTTCAAAAGGCACGCTGTCACCCCTACTAAGGAGGCTCCAACGGTTTGTAAGCAAACGGTTTCAGGTACTATTTCACTCCCCTCCCGGGGTACTTTTCACCTTTCCCTCACGGTACTTGTCCGCTATCGGTCATCTGGGAGTATTTAGGCTTATCAGGTGGTCCTGACAGATTCACACGGGATTTCACGGGCCCCGTGCTACTTGGGATACTCTTCGCGCCAAGAGAGGCATTTCGACTACGGGGTTGGCACCCTCTATGACCGGCCTTTCAAGACCGTTCGTCTATACCTTCTTGTAACGCCGCCATCTCGGCAGAGATGACTGAAAAGTCCCACAACCCCCAACGTGCAACGCCTGCCGGCTATCACACACGCTAGGTTTAGCCTGTTCCGGTTTCGCTCGCCACTACTAACGGAATCGCGGTTGCTTTCTCTTCCTGTGGGTACTGAGATGTTTCACTTCCCCACGTTCCCTCTACCCGCCCTATATATTCAGGCGGGAGTCACTAGGTCGGCACGCCGCCCAGCGGGGTTTCCCCATTCGGACACCCTCGGATCAAAACTTGCTTATCAGTTCCCCGAGGCTTATCGCAGATTGCTACGTCCTTCTTCGGCTCCAGATGCCAAGGCATCCACCGTTTGCTCTTAAAGACTTGAAATCACATGAGTTTGAATCAGAATCGACTCCAGACTCGAAAGCCTGGAATGAAATTGACTAATGATCTTTAAGATCATCTTGTGCAACCGATCCGAAGATCAGCTGCAAGATGCTCGCGTCCACTGTGTAGTTCTCAAAGTACGGGCGGTGCCCCTCATCGCTTCCCACCAAGGAGAAACAACGAAAGGCCCAGAGTAACCAAATGCTTCCAACCCGAAGGTCAAAGCGCATCCGGTCCCTCAGGACCCAACAGCGTGCAGGTGCGACATCCGCCACCCTCCCCGTTCCAACCACCGAAGTGGCGTACTGGAGAAGAACAACATCCTTCGCACCATGTCAAATGTTCCACCCATGAGCTCCCAGCGAAGAACGTATGCCTTCGATCTGGGTTCTGGACTCCGAAGAGTCAGATGCTCCTTAGAAAGGAGGTGATCCAGCCGCACCTTCCGGTACGGCTACCTTGTTACGACTTAGTCCTAATTACCGATCCCACCTTCGACGGCTCCCTCCACAAGGGTTAGGCCACCGGCTTCAGGTGTTACCGACTTTCATGACTTGACGGGCGGTGTGTACAAGACCCGGGAACGTATTCACCGCAGCGTTGCTGATCTGCGATTACTAGCGACTCCGACTTCATGAGGTCGAGTTGCAGACCTCAATCCGAACTGGGACCGGCTTTTTGGGATTCGCTCCACCTCGCGGTATTGCAGCCCTTTGTACCGGCCATTGTAGCATGCGTGAAGCCCAAGACATAAGGGGCATGATGATTTGACGTCATCCCCACCTTCCTCCGAGTTGACCCCGGCAGTATCCCATGAGTTCCCACCATTACGTGCTGGCAACATAGAACGAGGGTTGCGCTCGTTGCGGGACTTAACCCAACATCTCACGACACGAGCTGACGACAACCATGCACCACCTGTTTACGAGTGTCCAAAGAGTTGACCATTTCTGGCCCGTTCTCGTATATGTCAAGCCTTGGTAAGGTTCTTCGCGTTGCATCGAATTAATCCGCATGCTCCGCCGCTTGTGCGGGTCCCCGTCAATTCCTTTGAGTTTTAGCCTTGCGGCCGTACTCCCCAGGCGGGGAACTTAATGCGTTAGCTGCGTCACGGAATCCGTGGAATGGACCCCACAACTAGTTCCCAACGTTTACGGGGTGGACTACCAGGGTATCTAAGCCTGTTTGCTCCCCACCCTTTCGCTCCTCAGCGTCAGTTACGGCCCAGAGATCTGCCTTCGCCATCGGTGTTCCTCCTGATATCTGCGCATTCCACCGCTACACCAGGAATTCCAATCTCCCCTACCGCACTCTAGTCTGCCCGTACCCACTGCAGGCCGGAGGTTGAGCCTCCGGATTTCACAGCAGACGCGACAAACCGCCTACGAGCTCTTTACGCCCAATAATTCCGGATAACGCTTGCGCCCTACGTATTACCGCGGCTGCTGGCACGTAGTTAGCCGGCGCTTTTTCTGCAGGTACCGTCACTTTCGCTTCTTCCCTGCTAAAAGAGGTTTACAACCCGAAGGCCGTCGTCCCTCACGCGGCGTTGCTGCATCAGGCTTGCGCCCATTGTGCAATATTCCCCACTGCTGCCTCCCGTAGGAGTCTGGGCCGTGTCTCAGTCCCAGTGTGGCCGGTCACCCTCTCAGGCCGGCTACCCGTCGACGCCTTGGTGAGCCATTACCTCACCAACAAGCTGATAGGCCGCGAGCCCATCCCCAACCGAAATTCTTTCCAGACGCAGACCATGCGGTCACGTCACATATCCAGTATTAGACGCCGTTTCCAGCGCTTATCCCAGAGTCAGGGGCAGGTTGCTCACGTGTTACTCACCCGTTCGCCACTGATCCCACAGAGCAAGCTCCGTGTTCACCGTTCGACTTGCATGTGTTAAGCACGCCGCCAGCGTTCATCCTGAGCCAGGATCAAACTCTCCGTAAAAAAGAAATGCATACCCCACCGGGAAAACGGTGACGCAGCGAGTTTGATGCTGACCAAAGAGACAAATTCATTGCTGACTTCATCCATTGCCAACCCCCAGAGGAGGTTGGTCTTTGATCCAAAGGAATTCTCAACTAGCCGAAGCTAGACGAGGATAATTTGGCATTTGACAAGTGCACGCTGTTGAGTTCTCAAGGATCGGATGCTCCCACGACCCAGCCATCACAGCCAGGCCCGAAGGGCAACTTCTCTATCTTACC
>NZ_WAAQ01000003.1:300000-421538 GCF_008868125.1 Microbacterium maritypicum | reverse complement strand
CCCCGCCTTCGGGTCATCGACAGACACACCCGTGAGCGTCACATTCCCGGTGTTGAGAACGACGAACGAATAATCGATCGTCTCCCCCGCATCCGCCAGACCGTTGCTGTTCGTGTCATTCAACGACGCGACCTTGTCGATGCTCAGGCCAGGGGCAGGGGCAACCAGCGGGACAGTGACCTCAGAGCTGTCGGTGAGCGCCGATCCTGTCGAGTCCAGGGCAGTGACGGTTGCGGTATTCAGGAGAGTGTCGTTCTGCGCCTGCAGACCGGTCACGACCAGTGACCCGCTGCAGACCATCGACGCATCCGGCCCTCCGGCCGCGCCGAGAGTGGTCTCGGGGCAGATGATGTCGGAGATGAGCGGGTCTGTGACCTCAACGTCAGTGATCGCTTCGTCTCCGGTGTTCGTCACCACGAACTGATACGGGACGGTGTCTCCGACGCCATAGGCCTCAGGCTGAGGCGTGGTGTTGTCGACCTGCTTGATGAGAGAGATCTCCCCCAGCGAATCCACACTGTAGACAACCACGTTACGAACCACGTGCACGTCGCGCAGCTGGCCAGTCGAGCCGGAGAAGCCGAACTTGTAAGTGGCCGGCGCCTGGTCGGTCATCACATAGGACAACACCGTCTGATAATTCGCCTTCGTGCCAGTGAAGTCGATCTCCACGGTGACCAGCGGGAAATCACCGGGGCTGACCGTGACGCGCACGTTGCGGACAGCAGCATCCGCGTTGACGGGGGATCCGACTCGCAGTGAACCCGGAAGCGTCGAGGGCCCGGTCGGCGCGGTGGCAGTCGTGGTCAGGAAGCAGTAACCCTCAGCTCCATCCCCGGGGCCGCGAAGAGTCACCGTGTTGGGGACACGGGTCGTGAAGGGCGATGGCACGGCACACCCGTTACCCAGGCCACCGAAGTCGCCGATGAAGTTGCCGAACGAGTCCAGACCGACCCCGATATAGCCACCGCTGACGCCTGGAATCGTTCCGTTCTCTCCTTGGCCGTAGCCGAGCGATCCACCGATTGCGCCGGTCTGGGTGAGTTCTCGGGAGCCGTCGGTGAGGAAAAACCCGATGCCGTCCGCGCTGGATCCACCGTACTGAGCCTGATCGAACTCAACCTGCAGGCCCGCGCTCGATGGCAGTGCGCGGTTGAAGACCATGCCACCAGTGCGGTTGAACGCCGAATCTGTCAGCTGCAGCCACCCGGGTACGACGCCAGGGGGAGGACCGCCGTCTGTATGCCCCTCGCAGTCGCTCAGGTTCGAGGCCCCTGCAGGCGGAGTGGAACCGAGCGCAGCACCCGTCAGGCATGCGTCGTTGAGTCCGATGGCGCGCGAGTCGGGCACATCTGCACCCGTGAAGGTCTCGTTGAGCAGCAGGGTTCCGCCTGCCGCGTTGGCAGCCGAGGGAACCAATGCTGCGCTGAGTCCGAAGAGGGCCAGAGAGCTGACGACCAATGCGGCGCCGAAGCGTCGCGCCCTCTGCCGGGAAGTGTGTCTCGTCATCCGAGCGCCTTTCGTTGATTGAGCTGGCTGTTGCCAAAAGCAGACTGTTCAACCGCGACGCGACCGGAGCCTCATCGGGAGGTGAGGCTTCGACGGACAGGGCGCAGTCGATTCAAAGCGTAAGGACGGAGCGATGTTCGGTATCGCGAACTCTTCTCCTTTCAGCATGTTCTGTCAAGGATTAGGTGTCGCTGGCCACTCGATAGGTAGCCGCGCGCTGGCTGCGCGACCTGGTGCTGGTCGGGCACCCGAGCGCAGTTCTTCGGATCGTCACTTCGGTCTTTTCCGGAAGACCGTTATGAACAAGCTCCTCGCGCGTCCCTTCTTCGAACGCCTCATAGATTTCACGACAGAAGGAGCACCCGCCCGTGAGCGCCCCCCTCTCGACCCACGCCGTCCGCATCGGCCGCGGCACGAAGATCACCGCAGTCGTGGCCGCGGTCGTCGCTTTCATCGTCGCATTCGGCGGTGCGCCGGCCGTGGCGGCATGGACGGCTCACGCCACCGCATCCTCGACGGCGACGACCCCTGCCGTCTCGCTCAGCCATTCAGGCTTCGAGACGCTCGGGACGACATTCCTCCACAACACGACCGATCAGCGTGGCGGATTCACCATCACGAACACCGGCGACGCGCCCGGCATGCCGACGCTTCGCATCACCGCCACAGGACCCCTGGCGGAACAGACCCACGCGTTCGTGTGGCAGGCGGATTCGGTCGAGGCGTGCCAGGATGCGATGCCGGAGACGGCATCGCAGGGGACCTGGGCGACATTTCCTCCCATCGATCTGGGGACCTTGGCCAAGGGTGCCTCCACCGCTGTCTGCGTCCGCTCCTGGGTTGCCGATCCCGACCTCGTAGCCGCGCCCTCCGGAACCCAGACGTTCACAGCGGACGCCTCCGCCACGTTGATCGTCGAGGGTTGGAAGGCTCCTTCCGCACCTGCGACCGCAACCGTGGGGACCGAGTTCTTCTATCCCCTCGCCACCGGCTACTCCACGAGCGGCATCAACAATTGGTACGTCATCAAGCCGGTGTCCGACCCCACGCAGTGCCTCGACAGCTTCAATCGCGGGACGAACGTCGGCAACACTATCGGCGTGTGGACCTGCGGAAGTGCGTCGAACCAGCGGTTCGAGATCCTCCCCACACAGGATGGCAAGTCCGCCCTGCGTCCGAAGACCGCTGCGGAGCAGTATGTCGGCCAGAGCAATGGACTGACGGTCCAGGCTTCGACGAGCACATCGGTGACCGACTGGCGAGTCGAGCGGATCACGCCGACCACGTACCAGCTCGTCCACAGCGACAGCGGACTCTGCCTCCAGGCCGGCTCCAACTCCCAGAACCAGCTGCGCGCGTGCAACGGAACAACCTCCCAGCAGTTCACATTCAGTCGCGAGCCGTTGGGCTGTTCTGTGAACGGTAGCCAGATGACGATCGACTACAAGGCACCATCAACCAACCGCTATTACACGATCCAGTACAGGCTCGGCGACGGCGACTGGACCGATGCCTACAGAGAGCAGTCCTGGGGCGTCAACAGCTCCACGTTTCCCGCGTCCACTTTCGGCGCCCTCGGAACCCTGGATGCCCGCATCATCGACTCCGCCGGAAACGTTCTCTACCGGGGGATGACGATCGTCGTCGCACCCGGAGCAACGACGTGCGGGGCGGGTTTCGTGTGAGGAAGAGCATGACACGGGCGGGGAACCGTCAGGGATGTCCGCGGAAGACCGCCCGTGTCACATCACCTCGGCGATCCAACCGCGTTGGGCGTGTCCAGCGTACGCACCCGTCTCGACCGTCACCAGACCCCACGGCAACAGTGCCGTAGCCACGTCTGCAGGTTGCGTAGGCGACGACGAGGAGACCGTAGTCACTCGAGAAACGTCTTTCGGAAGTTCTCTCTCGCGTGGTCGAGCCCCAGTACCGAGTGAGCAAGAAAAGCGCACCTAGGCCGTCGGATGGCTACGCAAAACGTCGCACTCCAACGCGCACGGTCGGGGTGCGCGGCGCGACCGAGCCCGCGCGTACTGAAATGTGTCCGTGGGCCAGCTCCCCCCGTGCGTGACCGCTCATCGACGGTCGCCACTCGCATGGAAACAGAATCCGACTCGGTAGCACCGGTGTCATCTCATCCTGATCCGCGCGTGTCGCTGACGGCTGCCCGGTCGAGCCGGAGTGAAACCCGTACTTCCGCCGCGCGCGTATCAGGTCTAGTTTTCGGTAAGGAGTGTCCGCGTGAGGAAGCGGGGTCGCATGGTCGTCGGTCGAGAGCAGAGCCTGGCAGCTGCAGTGGATCTAGTGCATGCAGGCGTGAGTGTGGACGTGGTCGGAGGACGCGGCAGTGGTCGGAGCGCATTCCTCAAAGCACTCCGTGCCCGACTGGAGGAGGGCGAGTGGACCGTAATCCAGGTGCGGGGAGTCGCTTCACTGCGGCAGCATCCGCTCGCAGCGCTTCACCTCGCCGGCATTCCCGCCAATGGGTCGCAGCGCTCGACCAGCGGACTGCACGAGACGGCGGAGGCGCTGCGACACTCTGTGCGCCTGCCTCGTTCCGTGCTTTTCCTGGATGACTGGGACGACCTGGACGAATCCTCCTGGGGAGTCGCCGAAGCCGTACGCCGATCCAGCGGCATCCCCATCGTCCTCTCCCGCCTCCAGGGGTTGCGCGCGCGCCACACCCCGACGGGCCTCGCCGCATCGACGCTCGAACCGTCGTACGTGATCGACATGTCTCCGCTGCGCTTCGAGGAGATGGAGAAGGCGCTGGAGCACTACCTGAAGGGCGCCATCGAAGCTACGACCATGAGTCGCATCTTCGCGAAGTCCGGTGGGAACATCGGACTGGCTTTGAGTCTTGTCGATGCCTGCATCCGTGAGCAGAGGATCACCCTTCGCGGCGGAAGCGAATGGGTCGCCACTCGCGACCTGTGGAGCTCCGGCCTCCGCGCCGTTCTCGAGGCACATCTCGAGAATCTGGATGATTCCGCTCGAGACGCGATTGAGATCATCGCGATCGTCGGAGTCGCCGACATCGAGACCGTACGCAAGCTGATCGACTGGGGCACGCTGGAGCTGCTCGAAGAGCGCCGAATGATCACGTTCATCCCCAGCGGCGCGCGACAGCTCGTGACCGTCGTCCCGCCGCTTATCGTGGAGTTCTTCCGTCATGAGCCGTTGACCGCGCGTCGCACCCGACTCACCGCTCTGATCGTCGAGCGTCTCGGCACGGCAGGATCCGCCTCGGCGATTCTCGCCGAACGAGAGAATCGGCAACCGTCGTATGGGGAGCAGGAGGCCCTGTTCGTCCGACTGCTCCAGGAACGCGCCAGGGCGCGGCGGATCGTCACCGCCTCCGAATGGGAGGCTGACCCTTCGGCGAGTAGCGCGGTGCGCTACCTGCGCGCCTTGATGCACACCCATACCCCGACCGTCACCGAGACAGTCCGCCACGTTCTCCAGACGACGGATGCGAGCAACGGAGACCCTGCCAGCCGCGCCGATCTTGAGAGTCTGAGGGCGGAATGGATGGCCTACGTCGACCAGGATCTGGCTGGCGCCCAAGAGAGTCTGCGAGAGGCCGCGGCCTCGTTGGGCGCCCATGCCCGAGCACTGGATGCGGTCGACGTCCGCCTCCAGACCAACCTCACCCGCATCCCGGATGATTTCGGGGCACGGCTCGAGGTCGCCGATGACCTGCCCGACGACGTGAAGCTGCAGCTGTGGGAGACGCAGATGCTCGTGCTCGTCTCCTCCGGGAGATTCAGCGACGCGCGCCGAGTGTTCGCCGCGACAGAGGCACTGGAGCGCCGCCGAGACGCATACATGATCCGGGTTCTCAACGGTCTCGCGCTCCTGGGCATGGGTTCACACCAAGCCGCGCTGGAGACCCTCCAGCAGGGGTTCGACGAGGCCCACGGGTACCTCGATATCGATGCACTCCGGGCGTTCGGCGCCGCAGTGATCCTCGCACAGCTCCTCGCTGGTGACTACGCCGCGGTAGACGAGATCATGGAAACCGTGTTCGCGGCCGGCGAGCCCTCGCCTCTGCCTCCTGGTGTGCAGCTTTCCCTTCTGACCATCGCCTCTGTCGTGGCGATCCGGCGCGGACAGCTGAGCCTCGGCGAGAGAATCGCCGGGGAGATCAATGGCTCGTCCATCCTCGACGGCCCCCTACCCGGGCAGACCCGCGTCTGGCCCCGCGCGCAGCTACTGGCATTCGATGGGAAAGTGCAGGCGGCCGCAGACGACATGTGGGCGTCGTCCCGGTCGCTCTGGGAACGTGGCGCACGATTCGCCGCCACACTCGCGATGCTGTCCTCCCTCGAGCTCGATCCCGATCGGGAGCGCCTCGACATCGCGCGTGATGCACTCAGCGAACTCCCGGATGCTCGGCTGCTCTCCGCTCACGGCGACTACGTCTCGGCGCTCGTCGCGGGCGATCCGGTCGCGATGCTCGCCTGCGTTGAAGGGCTCGAGCAGACAGGACTCACCGGGCTCGCTCTCTCCGCGTGCCAGCTCGCACGCACCGGGGCGCTGGAGCGCGGCGACGAGGCCACGCGCCGAGCGGCGGACATCGCCGCACAGGCCATTCGCGCCGCCCATGGAGACCGCGCCTTCGACACGGCCAGATTCGGAGCTGCAGCAGTCAGCCTCACGGAGAGAGAACGCGAGGTCGGGCGCTTTGCTGCAATGGGCCTCTCGAACCAAGAGATCGCCACCCGCCTGGTGCTCAGTGTGCGCACGGTGGAGAGCCACATGCATCGCATCATGCGCAAGCTCGATGTCTCAAACCGAAAGGCGCTCGCGCAGCACATTGAAGTACTGTCCTGAGTCACGGGGACCGAGGATGCCTACGGCGGCTGATCCGCATCACTGCGCTCCTCGTCGGGCGCAGGCCCGCCCGCGCTCACCGCAGAGGCGGCTTCGACCATGAACGGAAGAAGCCGTGTGAGGACGATTCGAGCGTGATAGAGCTCGCCAAGAGTGAGCTCGGCGAAGGTGACGTGATCATCCTCATCGAGCAAACCCAGTGGATCCCGCAAGATGGCGAGCTCCCGGCGAACGTAGTCGGCGCGCTCCGTGACAGAGTGATCGGCCCAGTCGATCCGCATGGCGTCGAGGAATGCGTTCACCGGCTGGGTGACAGGGTGTTTGCCTCGGATCAATCGGTCGCCTTTCCGCGCGACGGACATCTGATCGTGGCTTGCAAAGGTCAAGGCATCTGGATTGTCGTACCGCATCATGCCTCCTTCATGGGTGACGAGTAGCCCCACGCCGGACCCTTCCCGATCGAGCGGGATACTCGCACCCAGAACGCGAGATCTACGTATGCGCGCAACTCGGAGCAGTACCGTTTCAGCAGACGAGCTGAGAAACCGCAGCAGGATGCGGTGGATCAGGAGCGGGAGCGCGTGTGGGACTTGGCCGCTCCCGCGGCACCTTCGTGCGCCGGGGCTCGTGGTATCGCGATCAGGTTCCTGCGCTCCTCCGCCACGGGCCGGGCATGTCGCTACGTAAGTCGATCTCGCTGGCGTACTGAATTCTCGGTCGCCCTCTACACGCCCCGAACTGGACATGGGATTCTCTCGTGCGAGGGGATCTCCGCGTCTTCGCGCAGAAAACCCCTCCGGCAGCGGACTCCCGTCCTGCTGCAGCGGGCGTCTTCCCTGCTGCCTCCCCGGTCCCGGGGAAGACGCCCGGCCAGAAAGCGCCACCTCCCTACTGCCGAATCGGCGTGTGTGATGTCACCGAATGTGAGGGAAACATGGATACGCGGCTGAAGAAGACACCTATCCATCCAGCCTCAGCCACGACAGCTTCGCTCCGAACACCTCGTTCAGGCGCGTCACGCCCCGCACACACCTTGCATTCCGAGTGGCTCGAAGTCGCTGACGTGCTCGCCCGCCGCCCCGGCTGCATCGCCGTGCTCGACCGACACGGCGTCACCGCCGACACCCTGCAGACCGTGCTCACGGTTGAAGCAAGGGGAGCAAACAGGTCTGGCGTCTCCGCGCTCTCTTCTGCTCAGATTGCAGACCTGACCGGTGTTTCACTGCGCTCTGTGATGTTGATCCGCGCTGGGCTATTCCACTTCGGCCTGCTCTCGAAGCCGGCACGGTCTGCCCGTCGAGTCCGGTTACAGCTACCCGGCGACTTCAGTACTCCAACCGACCTCTTGAGCTCCGGCTCCGGCTCCGGCTCCGACTCCGGCTCCGACGAGGAAGCTCGCGACAAACACGACCGCTCCGAAGCTGGGACCTACACTCAGTTGATGTAGGTTCCCGGTCAAGGTGGCGGAGAACTCGGGGATTCCACGCTAATTGGCAGCAGTTTCGTCAGCAGGATTCCGCGCGAAATGGCAGATCCCTACATAAGAGTAGGAAGTCCACTTAGACTTGACGTCCGCCGCCGCCGTCCGATCGCCCGCGCGATCATCCTCCCGTGCTGGGGGTGAACGCGCGGTTCATGACTGGTATCCGAGCACCGTGGTCATGCCGGTCTCGGCGTGGTAGATGTTGTGGCAGTGCGCGACCCACTGGCCGGGGTTGTCGGCGTCGAAGTCGACTGTCAGGGTCTGGCCCGGGAGGATGATGGAGGTGTCCTTCCGGGGGCCGCCGTTCGCGTGCTGGTAGGTGTGGCCGTGCAGGTGGAACGGATGCCACATCTCGGTGTCATTGCGGATCCGCAACTGCACCCGCTCCCCCCTACTGATCGCGTGCGCGTCCCGCAACGGGTCGTTCATGTCGAACCGGCGCCCATTGATCCCCCAGTCGTACGCCTCCATCCCCCCGGTCAGCGCGAGGTGCACGACCCGGTCGGGGGATGCCTGGTGCAGGGTGACGGAGGCGGTCGCGCTCAGCCCGGCAGCGGTGCCAACCCTGCCGGTGCCGAGCTCGGCGACGGGGACGTCGCTGGCCGGAGCCGTGCCAGCGGCGGTGCGAACGAGCGCGAACGCGCGATCCTGCTTGCCTTCCGCGTCGGCGACGACAGGGAACACCCCATCGTCCAGGGTGACCTGCAGGTCGTAGCGTTCGCCCATCCCGATCAGGACACTGTCGACCTCGACAGGATCCACCGGGAACCCGTCGGTGTGGGTGATCGTCAGGGTGTGGCCGCCGATCGCGAACCGGAACGCGGTGTCGCTACCGGCGTTGATGACACGGATCCGCACCCGGGCACCAGGAGTGCCGGTGAATTGGGCGGGGTCGGCTTTGGGTTTGCCGTTGATGAGGTAGTGCGGGTAGTAGACGTCGCCGGCGTCGCCGCCGAGCAGGTCGGAGGTGGCACCCATCAGCAGGTTCCCCATCCGCATGAACATGTCGCCCATCCCGCCCATGTCTCCCATGCCCTTCGAGAGGTCGGTGAGGACCTGGTCCGGGGTGGCGGTGACGCCGTCGAGCCAGTCGTCGAGGATCAGCACCCATTCGTCGTCCCACGTCACCTTCTCGTCCGGGTCGTCGATGATGAGCGCACCGTAGAGGCCGTGGTCCAGTTGCGGGCCGACGTGGGGGTGGAACCAGTAGGTGCCCGGATGCGGGGTGACGAACTCGTATGCGAACTGTCCGCCCGGGGCGATGGGGGCTTGGGTGACCGGAGGGACCCCATCCATGTCGTTGCGGAGGGCGAGTCCGTGCCAGTGCACGGAGGTGTCCGCGTCGAGCTGGTTGCGGACGGTCGCTTTCAGCGTGTCGCCTGCGGTGAGCCGGATTACCGGGGCCGGGATACCTCCGAACGCCCAGGTGGCGGCGGCGGTACCGGCCAGGTCGAGCGTGGTGGGGGCGGCGGTGAGGTCGACGGTGGTGACTCGGCCGGTGCCGCCGCGGTTCTTCTCCGTGCCGGACACCGCTGCGCCGGTGGGTGTCACCCATTGCGGCGCGGGGGTGCAGGAGGCGAGCACGGCTGCCGCGACGGCGCCCAGTCCGAGTCCGAGCACACCTCGTCGGGTCAGCAGCATCGGGGAGGACGGTGTGGGAGAGAGCGGACGGTCAGGCATGTTCGGGCTCCTTCTGCATGGTCGTCGCAGCGGGCGCCTGGGCGGGCAGGCGGAGCCGCTTGAGGAGGAGGGCGTTGACGGCGACGATCACGGAGGAACCGGACATCGACAGGGCGGCGATCTCCGGGGACAGCATGATCCCGAACGCCGGATAGAACACGCCAGCGGCGATGGGGAGGGCGGCGGCGTTGTATCCGATGGCCCAGCCCAGGTTCTGCCGCATCTTTCGCAGTGTGCCCTTGCCGATCTTGAGTGCGATCGCAACATCGAGCGGGTCCGAGCGCATCAGGACCACGTCGGCGGTCTCGATGGCGACGTCGGTGCCGGCGCCGATCGCGATGCCGAGGTCGGCCTGGGCGAGGGCGGGGGCGTCGTTGACGCCGTCGCCGACCATCGCGACCTTCTTGCCCGTCTTCTGCAGCTCGGCGACCTTCGCGGACTTGTCCTCGGGGAGCACATCCGCGATCACGGTGTCGATGCCGAGGAGAGCGGCGATCCGGTCGGCGGTGGGCTTGTTGTCCCCGGTGAGCATTGCGACCTCGACGCCCTGCTCGTGGAGAGCGTCGATCGCGGTCTTTGCGGTGTCCCGGGGTGCGTCGGCGAGACCGATGATCCCGGCGACTTGCCCGTCCACGGCGAACAGGATCGCGGTGCGGCCGGACCCAGCCAGGTCCTGCTGAGCGGCCTGCACCCCGCTGATGTCGATCCCCTCCCCGGTGAGAAGGCGCGGGTTGCCGAGGACGACCTGTCGACCGTCGACGGTGGCGATCGCGCCCTGCCCGGTGACGTTTCGGAACGCGGTCGCGGTGCGACGGGGGATGTCGCGGGCGTCGGCGTAATTCACGATCGCTTTCGCCAGAGGATGCTCGGATTCCCGCTCCAACGCGACCGCGAGGGAGAGAGTCTCGAGCTCGTCGCCGCCGACGGGGATGTAGTCGGTGACCTCCGGCTCCCCCTTGGTGAGGGTGCCGGTCTTGTCGAACACGACCGTGTCGATGTGGGCGGCGGTTTCGATCCCGGAGGCGTTCTTGAACAACACGCCCCGTTTCGCGCCGAGCCCGGTGCCGACCATGATCGCCGTCGGGGTGGCGAGGCCGAGCGCGTCGGGGCAGGTGATGACGACGACGGTGATAGCGAACAGGATCGCCATCGGGATTGCAGCGCCGGCGAGCAGCCACACCAGGAAGGTGAGGGTGCCGCCGATCAGGGCGACCAGGACGAGCCAGAACGCTGCCCGGTCGGCGAGGCGCTGCCCGGGGGCTTTGGAGTTCTGCGCCTCCTGCACGAGCTTCACGATCTGCGCCAACGCCGTGTCCGAGCCGACTTTGGTGGCTGTGACGCGGAGGGTGCCGACGGTGTTCACGGTCGCTCCGATCACCTCCGACCCGGGCGCTTTGTCCACCGGCATGGACTCGCCGGTGACCATCGACTCGTCCACCTCGGACTCTCCGGATTCCACGACACCGTCGGTGGGGATCTTCGCCCCCGGCCGCACCAGCATCAGATCCCCCGGGACGACCTCGCTGGTGGGGATCTCGACCTCCTGCCCGTCACGGATCACGACCGCCTGCGAGGGTGCGAGCTCCAGGAGGGTGCGGATGGCGTCGTTCGCGCCGCCGCGGGCGCGCATCTCCACCCAATGCCCCAGCAGCACGAAGGTGGCAAGCACCGTGGCGGCTTCGTAGAACACTTCACCGCCGCCGGTGAGGGTGACCGCGAGGGAGTACAGCCAGCCGGCGCCGACACCGACTGCGACGAGCACCATCATGTCGAGGGTCTTCGCGCGCAGCGCCCGGTAGGCGCCGTCGAAGAAGATCCACGCCGAGTAGAAGATCACCGGCAGCGACAGGATCAGCATGAACACGTCATCGCGCAGCCCGAACGGTGCCGGCACCTCGAATCCGATCACCTCCCGCCCGATCGGAGACCACAGGGTGATCGGGATCGACAGGATCAGCGCGACCAGGAACCGGTTGCGCATGTCGCGGATCATCGCGTCCATCGACATCCCGCCGTGATGCCCACCGTGGCCCATCATCTCCTGCGCACTGTGACCCGACGCTGCACCATGATCGTGCCCACCCGCGGCCGCGGTGTGACCGGCGTGCTCGACGTGGTGACCGGCATGCTCACCGTCATCCGCCGTCGCCGACGGGGCGTGCGTGTGGTCGTGGCCAGCGGCGTGGTCGTGGACGGGGTCGTCGTGATAGCCCGCAGGACCCTTATGGCCCGCGTGGCTGGCGTGACCCGTGGCATCCGTGTGGCCCTCGTGCGCGTCGTGACTCGCGTGCGGTTCTTGTGCGCCCTCAGCTGCGGGGCCGTGGTGGGCGCTGTGGTCGTGCGCACCCTCGTCGTGCGGGTCGTGCACGGGGTCGCAGATATGGTCGGGGACGGACTGGCCGGCGCAGTGATACCCGCAGTCGATGACCCATTGCTGGAGGTGGGCGACCGAGGTGGTCTCGGGGTCGTAGGTGACGGTCGCGGTCTGTGAGACCGGGTTCGCGTCCACGGCGATCACTCCGGGTTGTCGGCTCAGGTGGGCTTCGGTGACGTTCTTGGAGGTCGCGCGGATCATGCCGCTGACCTGCAGGGTCACGGTTCTGGTGTCGCTCATTTCGGTTCCTTCCCGAGGGTGGGGTCGGTGGTGTCGGGGTGGGGCCATTGCCAGTCGGCGACGGCGGGGATGTCGGTGCCGTGCTCGCGGGTGTGGGCGCGGGCGTGCAGGCGGGCGTCCTGCAGCTCCTGCCGCAGGCCGGCGTGGCGGGCGGCGAGGCCCGGGACGTGGTCGAGGACGTCGATCGCGAGCCGGTACCGGTCGAGGTCGTTGAGCATGACCATGTCGAACGGGGTCGTGGTGGTGCCGCGCTCCTGGAAGCCGTGCACGTGCAGGTTCTGGTGCCCGGCGCGCTTGTAGGTGAGTCGGTGGATCAGCCACGGGTAGCCGTGGTAGGCGAAGATCACCGGCTTGTCGGGAGTGAAGATCGCATCGAACTCCCGGTCCGGGAGACCGTGCGGGTGCTGGTCCTCGGATTGCAGCCGGGTCAGGTCGACCACGTTCACCACCCGCACTCTCAGGTCGGGGATGTGCTCGCGCAGCAGCGCCGCCGCGGCGAGGGTCTCGAGGGTGGGGACGTCGCCGGCGGCGGCGAGCACCACATCCGGCTCGGTGCCTTCGGTTTCGGTGCCCGCCCACGGCAGGATCCCGAGCCCGCGGGTGCAGTGCTCGATCGCCTCGTCCATCGTCAGCCACTGCGGGGCGGGCTGCTTCCCGGCGACGACGACGTTGATGTACCCGGCCGAGCGCAGGCAGTGGTCGTAGGTGGACAGCAGCGTGTTCGCGTCGAACGGCAGGTAGACGCGGACGATGTCGGGGCTCTTGTTCAGGGCGAGGTCGATGAACCCGGGGTCCTGGTGAGAGAACCCGTTGTGGTCCTGCCGCCAGACGTGGCTGGAGAGCAGGTAGTTGAAGCTCGGGATCGGGTCCCGCCACGACACCTCCCGGGCCGCTTCGAGCCATTTGGCGTGCTGGTTGAACATCGAGTCGACGATGTGGGTGAACGCCTCGTAGCAGTTGAACAGCCCATGCCGGCCGGTAAGGACGTAGCCCTCGAGCCAGCCCTGGCACTGGTGCTCGCTGAGCACCTCCATCACCCGCCCAGTCGGGGCCAGGTGCTCGTCGACGGGCTCCACGGCCGCGTTCCACTGCTTGCCGGTGGCCTGGTAGACGGGTGGGGCGAGCCGGTTGGAGGCGGTCTCGTCCGGGCCGAAGATGCGGAAGTTGTCCGGGTTGTCCCGGATCACCCCCGCCAGCCACTCGCCCAGCACGCGGGTCGCTTCCCCGGTTCCCGCACCCCGCTCGGCCGGGTCGACCGGCTGCGCGGGCTTGTGGAAGTCCGGGAGCCGCAGCGGGACGGTGAGTTGTCCGCCGTTGCCGGCCGGGTTCGCGCTCATCCGCCGATCCCCGTCCGGGGCGATCGCGACCGTGGCCGGGCGGGGGGCGCCGGTCACGTCGAACAGCTCGTGCGGGCGGTAGGACGCCAGCCAGTCCTCGAGGATCCGCAGGTGCTCGGGATTGTCGCGGACCTCGGCGAGCGGCACCTGGTGTGCCCGCCAGGTGCCCTCCACCGGCAGACCGTCGATGATCTTCGGGCAGGTCCACCCCTTCGGGCTGCGCAGCACGATCGCCGGCCACGCCGGCCGCCCCTCCAGCGTCCCGGCCGCCGCGGCGGCCTTGATGTCCGCGATCTCATCCAGCACCGCATCCAGGACCGCCGCGAACGTCGCGTGGGACTCCTGCGGGGTCTCGCCATCGAAGCCGACCGTGACGACGTGGGGGTGATGGCCGTAGCCGCGCAGCAGCGCGACCAGCTCTTCCTCGGGGATGCGGGACAGCACGGTCGGGTTGGCGATCTTGTACCCGTTCAGATGCAGGATCGGCAGCACCACCCCGTCATGGGCGGGGTTGAGGAACTTGTTGCCGTGCCACGCGGTCGCCAGCGGCCCGGTCTCCGCCTCCCCGTCACCGATCACGCAGGCGACCAGCAGGTCGGGGTTGTCGAACGCGGCCCCGTAGGCGTGCACGAGGGAGTAGCCCAGCTCCCCGCCCTCGTTGATCGACCCGGGCGTTTCCGGGGACGCGTGCGAGGGGATCCCGCCCGGGAAGGAGAACTGCCGGAACAGCGCCCGCAGCCCCTCTTCGGTGCGGTCGATGCCCGGGTAGCGTTCGGTGTAGGTGCCGTCGAGGTAGGCGTTGGCGACCATGCCGGGTCCGCCGTGCCCGGGCCCGGTCACGTACAGGGTGTTCAGGTCGCGGTCGCGGATGGCGCGGTTCAGGTGGGCGTAGAGGAAGTTCAGGCCCGGGGTGGTGCCCCAATGGCCCAGCAGCCGCGGCTTGATGTCGTCCCGGCTGAGGCGGTGGCGCAGCAGCGGGTTACCCTGCAGGTAGATCTGGCCGATGCTCAGATAGTTCGCCGCCCGCCACCACGCATCCACCGCCGCCAACTGCTCGGCGGTGGCATCAGTGGTGCGGTGCGCCCACGCGGGGGGTGCCGGTGTGGGGGTCATGGTCGGTCTCCTTCCGATCCGCGGTCGCTCGGGTCGCGCCAGGTGCGAATGACGGTGGTCATGGTGTTGCCGCCGGGATGAGAACGGTGGCGGTGGTGTCGCGGATCCAGACCACGCCGCGGTCATCGACCAGGACGATCGCACCGTCCCCGGTGACCCCGAGGGCTTGGACGGTTCCCGTGGTGGTGCCGACGTTCTCCCAGCCGGTGCCGACTAGGCGTCGCAACGTCCCGTCGGTGTCCACTCCGACCACCCCACCGGTTGGGTCGGTCTCCACCAGGTACAGCACTGGCGCGTCCGGCGCCGGGGTGAAGGTGGCGCCACCGTCGGTGCTGTGCTGCAGCCCGTCCTGGGTGGCGGCGTACAGGGTGCCGTCGGTCGCGGCGGCCAGGTCGACGGCGGGCAGCTCGGCACCGTCCGCCCAACTCTGCCCGCCGTCGCTGCTGGTGCGCAGCAGCGGGCGGGAGGATCCGATCCCGTACAGGGTGCCGTCGCCGGTGACGGTGAGGACGTGGAAGTCCTCTTCCCCGGTGAACGCGACCGGTTCCCACGAGGCGCCGGCGTCGAGGCTGCGGATGATGCCGAGGTTGGGGGCGCCGAGCTCCGCCGGGGTGGACGGGCCGGGGTGCCCGGACGCGTAGAGGGTGTCACCGGTAGCGGTCAGTCCCATCGCGTCCAGGTCGATGCCACCGACCGGGCCGGTGACGGTGCCGTCCTCGCCCAGCGTGTACAGGCCGGTGTGGGTGCCCAGCAGCACGGTGCTGTCACCGGCGTCGACGATGCCGTGCACATGCCCGAACCCGGCCGCGGTGCTCGCGGGGGCATCGGGCTCCGCAGGGGTGGTGCTGCAGCCCGTGAGCAGCAGCGCGACGGTGACGGTGGCCGTGATCGCCAGTCTGCGGGTGGTGGGAGAGATCATGAACGGAGGTCCTTTCCGTGCGGGTACGCCGGATACCGGTGACCGCACAGGGGTCGAGGGTGGGGCCTCGGACGGGACCGGCATCGGGAGCGCGGGTCCCGTCCGAGGGGTACCGGGTCAGAGGGTGGCGAGGATGTCCTGCATCGTGGTGATCTCGGCGGTCTGCCCGTCGATGATCTGCTGCGCGAGGGCGGCCACGTCCGGGTTCTGTCCGTCGGTGAGCACCGACTGCGCCATCGTCACGGCGCCCTGGTGGTGAGCGATCATGCCGTTCAGGAACAGGCGGGTCGCCTCGACCCCGGTCGCGGCATCCAGAGCGGCCATGTCGTCCTCCGACATCATCCCGCCGCCCATGTCCATGCCGTCCATCCCGGACATGGAGTCGTCGTACGGGACGCCCCACTCCTGAAGCCAGCCCTTCATGGTCTGGATCTCCGGGTCCTGTGCGGCCTTGATCTGCTCGGCGAGGGAGACGACTCGCTCGTCGATGCCGTCTTTCGCGAGGATCTGATCGGCCATCTCGATGGCCTGCTGGTGGTGCGGGATCATCATGGTCACGAACATCTCGTCCGCGGCGTTGAACGCGGCGGCGGACTGGGAGGGGGCGGTGCTGGTCATCCCCCCGGGTCCGTGGTCCATGCCGGGCATGGTGCCGTCGGTGGGGGCGCAGCCGGCGAGCACGAGCACGGTGGCCAGGGCGCCGGCGGTCAGCGTGAGAGTACGAAAACGCATCAGGGGTGTCCTTGTCTATTCAGTCGGTGAGGGTCTGATTCAGTGCCCGGGAGGGCAGGGTGCAGCATCCCCGGCAAGGGTCGCCGGGGTTCAGGCGGAATCAGGTGCGACTGATGGACAGGACAAGCAGTGAAGGCGGGCGGGGATGCGGCAATCCGACCAGCAGAGTCCGGGTATGGGAGCGCGAGCGGGCTACGGCGTATGTGAGAAGGGCACGGGACGTCGGGGCGAGCAGGACGATCACCGCGGCCAGCAGCGCCAGCACGCACACCATCATCAGCATCGAGTGATCCGGCATCCCCGCAGGGCTGCCGCACCCGTCCTGGCAATGCCCTCCAGCGCCCTCCGCCGCAGCTGCGGTCATCGGCGTATCGTCGGCGGCGGCTGGTGCGGAGCCGACCTGGCTGTGCGTGCTCATCGCGCTGGTCTCTGATGCCAGGGCGGGCTGGTGGGAACCGGTCAGGATGTGCATGGACAGCAGCCCGGTGATGATCGCCAGGGCGATCGGAGCGGCCAGCAGGAGCCGTCGCACCCCGGGGGTCAGACGCGCGTGCGAGCGAATCACGTTCACGACCGACCTCCTTCCCGTCCAGGGTAGCGGTGCCTTGCCTCCGCGACACGGTCAGAACACCACGCACGGGAGCGGGTGCCCCCTACCACTCAGCATATACCCATCCGGGGTATCCAGGATGGGTATCGCTTCGGGGATGGCTACCCGCCCGGGGTATGCTGGGCGTGATCGAGGAAGGGGCGTCGACGGTGAACCAGGTGGTGGCGCGACGGCGGGCACTCGGGTCCCGGCGTGCCCTGTGGTTCTACCTGGCCGCGGTGACCGCGATCATCGCGGGGCTGCTTGCGATGCATTCGCTGAGTCTGGAAGAGGACCAGGCGGGCACTGTCGTGTCCGCCTCCGCAGTCGTTGCGGCCCCCGATGCCGCCGCTGATGTCCTGGTCAGCGGGGTGGTGACGCCCTCGTGCGATGAGACGGTCTGCGGGACGTCTCATGCTTTCGCTGCCGTGACGTGTCTGCTCGCGTTGCTGACCCTGCTCATCCTGGTGCTCCCGGCCCGGGACGGGTGGATGTCGCTGCTGGCGTGGCTGCGATCCCTCCCCGGCAGGTCGAGCTCGTTCACGTCCGGGTCGCCTCTTCTGCGGCCCTCCCTGATCGTGCTGTCGATCAGCCGCACCTGATCAGCACCCCGCCCGCGCCCGCCGCCTGAGCCGCCGCCGGCGCGTGATGTCGCCGACGGTCCACGATGTGCGGCCCGCAGGCGAGCGCGACCCGTCTGCGGCAGCGCCATGGGTGATCCGATCCCGGATTCTCGCCGTGCACTCCGGGCCGCGGCTCCCGGTTGGACCGTGTGACGGCGACCGTGCGCACCTTCATCGTCCCCCTCATCCAGGAAAGTCTTGTATGCCCGAACCCGCCCCCTCCACCCCGACTCCCGGTACCGGAACGCGCCGTGCGGCGAGAGCCGCCCTGTCTTCCCCACCCGTCCAGACGCGACGCGATCGACGCCGTCGGCCCACCCGTGCCGCCCGGACACCTCGACACGCGCCGCGCCGCACGCTCACCCGATCCCGGATGCTCGCCGGCGCGGTGATGCTCCCGGTCGCGTCGATCGCCGGACTGCCGTTGCTGATCCCGTTGACGCCGGAGCCGGTGTTCGCCGTCGAGGCGACCCGCACCCCGGTGCGCGCCCAGTCGTTCACCACCCCCGACACCGTCACCGGGACGGTGATGGTGCGCGGGGACTACACGGTGGCGGTGACCGCCCCCGTCGGGACCGAGTCGTACGCGCACACCGCGGACACGTTCACCAACGACCCGGCATCGGCGGTGCAGTGGCCGTTCACCGTGGGAGTGCCGATCAGCAGCACGTTCGGGTACCGCACCCCGCCATGCCCGTCCTGCTCAAATTTCCATGCCGGACTGGACATGACCCCCGGGATCGGCACCCCGATCCAGGCGATCGCCGACGGGGTGGTCACCACCGCGACGGAGCAGGGCGGCGCGTACGGGGTGTACGTGGTGATCCGGCACGAGATCGACGGGCAGGTCGTGGAAAGCGCGTACGCGCACATACGGGAAGGGTCCCTCGCCCTGACCCCGGGACAGACCGTGCGGGTGGGGCAGATGGTCGGCCGGGTCGGGGACAGTGGACGCAGCTTCGGCGCACACCTGCACTTCGAGATCCGCACCGGAGGCGAAGCGGTGGACCCGCTGGCGTGGCTTCCGGCGAGGGTGAGGCCCTGATGGACGCACTCCTCATTGTGGCTCCGGCGCTGATCCCGAGCCCGGGGATCAGCTTCGTTCAGGTCGGTCCGTTCCAGATCCGGTTCTACGCGCTGGCGATCCTGGCCGGGATCGTGCTGGCGGTGCTGATCACCGGCCGTCGGCTGCGGGCGGTCGGGCACCCGGCCGGGGTCGTGGTGGATGTGGCGATGTGGGCGGTGCCGTTCGGGATCCTCGGCGCCCGGATCTACCATGTGCTCACCCATCCCGGCGACTACTTCTTCCCTGGCGCGGACCTGTGGCGGGTGCTCTACATCTGGGAAGGCGGGATCGCAATCTTCGGTGCGATCCTGGGCGGGCTGGTCGGGATTGTGATCGGCACCCGTCGCGCCGGGATCCCGGTGCTGCTGTTCCTGGACGCGCTCGCGCCGGGGATGCTGGTCGCCCAGGCGGTGGGACGGCTGGGGAACTACTTCAACCAGGAGCTGTTCGGCCCGCCCACCACCTTACCGTGGGGGCTGCAGATCGACCCCTCAGCCCCCGCGATCCCGCCGGGGACCCCGGCGGGGACCCTGTTTCATCCGCTGTTCCTGTACGAGCTGCTGTGGAACCTGGCCGGCGCCGCCGTGATCGTGCTGCTCGAGCAGCACCGCCGCCGGCACGGCCGGATCACGCTGGGCGCCGGGCGGAGTCTGGGCGTGTACCTGCTGTGGTACGGGGCGGGGCGGGCGGTGCTGGAGTCCATCCGGCTGGATCCCACCGAGCTGCTCGCCGGCGGGCTGAAAGCGAACGTGCTCACCGCCCTGGTGGCCGCCGTACTGGGGGTCGGGCTGCTCGCCCACGCCTCCTGGCGCGCCCGCCGCCGCGCACCCGTCCGGGGGAGGGGGGATGCGCGTGTCGATCCGCAGTGAGCAGGCCCCGCAGCTGCCCGCCGATCACGTCGACCGGCCGGTGGAGGAGCGCACGAATCCGCGCCTGAGCGTGTCGGGGTGGGCGCGGTGGGCGTGGCGGCAGCTGACCAGCATGCGCACCGCCCTGGTGTTGTTGCTGCTGCTCGCGGTGGCCGCGATCCCCGGGTCGTTGATCCCGCAACGCTCCTCCGACCCGAACGGGGTGATCCAGTTCGACAAGACCAACCCGGGCTGGATGTGGGCGGTGGACCTGCTGCAGCTGCACGACGTGTTCGGGTCGGTGTGGTTCTCCGCGATCTACCTGCTGTTGTTCGCGTCGCTGATCGGCTGCGTCATCCCCCGCATCCGCCACCACCTGACCGCGCTGCTCGCCCCGCCCCCGGCCACCCCCCGCAACCTGTCCCGCCTGCCCGCCCACACCCGCCGCGTCCTCCCCGACACGCCCCCCGGTGCGGTCTTGGACGCGGCCGAGAAGGCGCTGCGTCGGCAGCGGTACCGCACCCGCCGGGTCCGCGGCGACGACGGACGGGACTCGGTCGCAGCCGAGCGCGGCTACCTGCGGGAGACCGGGAACCTGCTGTTCCACGTGGCGCTGCTGGCGGTGCTGGTCGTGGTCGGCGTCGGCGGCGGGTTCCGGTTCACCGGGCAGCGGGTGCTGGTGGAGGGGCAGACGTTCGCGTCCACCCGGATCGCGTACGACTCGTTCACCGCCGGCCGGTTCATCACTGACACGCAGATCCCGGCGTTCTCCCTCACCCTGGACCGGTTCCGCGTCGACTACGTCCTGGACAACGTCAACGCGCTCGGCATGCCGAAGACGTTCGACGCGCAGGTCACGACCACCACTGGCGGCACCCGGCAGGCCTCCAGCATCCGGGTCAACGAGCCGCTGCCGGTGGCTGGCACCGACATCTATCTGCTCGGCAACGGGTACGCCCCCACCCTCACCGTCCGAAACCCGGCCGGGAAGATCGTGTTCCGTGACACGGTCCCGTTCCTGCCGCAGGACGCGAATTTGACCAGCTTGGGCATCGTGAAGGTTCCCGACGGGCTGGCCGAGCAGGTCGGCCTGGTCGGGATGCTGTACCCCACCCGCGCGACCACCGCCTCTGGGGCGTTCGCGTCCAGCTACCCGGACCTGCTGGACCCGGTCGTCACCTTCAACGTGTACGTCGGCGACCTGGGCCTGAACACCGGGGTCCCGGTGTCGGTGTACGCACTGGACACCAGCACCCTCACCCAGATCGCCGGGCGGGGCACCCCCACCCCCGCCCTGCAGTTGGTCCCCGGCACCCCGGTTCCGCTGCCGGACGAGCTGGGCACGATCGAGCTCGGCCCGATCCCCCGATTCGCGTCGCTGGAGATCGCCGCCGACCCCACCCAAACCCCCACTCTGATCGCCGCGGTCGTCGCGATGGCCGGGTTGGCCCTGTCCCTGTTCGTGCCCCGCCGCCGCCTTTGGGTCCGCGCAACCACCGGCCGGGACGGCGGCACGGTGCTTGAGGTCGCCGGGCTCGCCCGCGGCGACGACCCCCGCCTGCAACCCACCGTCGACACCCTCGCCACCCGCCTCACCCCTTCCCCCGCACCCCTTCGAGGAGGCTCTGATGACCCCGTTCCTTGACGCCCTGTCCCTGCTGCTGGTGTACTCGGCGATCGCGATCTACGCCGCCGCATTCGTCGCCTACACCCTTCACCTCGCCCGCCGCGCCAGCACCCCTGCCGTCCCGGTCACCGTCCGGGTGCCGGTCACCGCCGGCGCCACCAGCACCACCGACCCGGACCTGGCAGGCACACCCACCGCCCCCGCCCCCGACACCGCACCCGGTGCCGCCGCTGCCCCGGGGGGCGGACGGGGGGCGGGGAAGGCGGCGCGGGTCGGGTTCGTGTTGACCGTGCTGGGCTGGGTGTTCCATCTTGCCGGGGTGGTGCTGCGCGGGGTCGCCGCGGACCGGGTGCCGTGGGCGAACATGTTCGAGTTCTCCCTCACCGGCACCGCCCTGATCATCGCCACCTTCCTGGCCGTGTCGCTGCGGGTGCGGCTGGCGTACCTGGGCAGCGCCGTGCTCGGGCTGACCGTGCTGCTGCTCGGCGTCGCGACGGTCAGCTTCTACGTCCCCGTCGTCCCCCTGATGCCCGCCCTGCAATCCGGGTGGCTGGTCATCCACGTGCTGGTCGCGCTGCTGGCGACCGCGTTCTTCGGGCTCGCGTTCCTCGTCTCCCTCACCTACCTGCTCACCACCCGCCGCCGCAGCCTCCCCTCCCGGCTCACCCGGCTGCGGGACAGTCTGCCCGGGCCGGAGGATCTGGACCGACTCGCATACCGGCTGACGATCGTCGGGTTCATCCTGTGGACCTTCACCCTGATCGCCGGGGCGATCTGGGCCGGCCGCGCCTGGGGCAGGTTCTGGGGGTGGGACGTGAAAGAGGTGTGGACGTTCATCATCTGGGTGCTCTACGCCGGATACCTGCACGCCACCGCCACCCGCGGCTGGGCCGGCACCCGCGCCGCCTGGCTGTGCATCGTCGGCTTCGCCGCCGTGCTGTTCAACTTCGGCGTCGTCAACGTCTTCTTCACCGGCCTGCACTCCTACTCCGGACTGTGACCCGCCCCCTGCGAAAGGACCCCGCTCATGACCCGCACCACCCCCCGCCCCGCCCCAGCTGAGGACCCGCAACGCGCCTGGCGGCGACACCGCCTGCTCGTCCGGGTCGGCCAGGCCCTGATGGCCGCCGGCGCGATCGTCGCGATCATCCACTGGCTCGCGCACCTGGAAGTGTTCGGCCCTGGCCAGCCCTCCGGCTGGCTCGACCTGGTCGCCGGGTACCCGACCGGGGCGCTGCTGCTGATCACCGGCGCCATCCTCGCCGGCCGCCGCCGCCCCACCAGCAAGAGCACGAACACCTGACCGACCGGAGTGATCCCGCATGCGCACCCCCACCACCCTGACACGCCCACCCCGCCGCGCCGTCACCGCCGCCGCGGTCGCCGTGTTCGGCGCGCTCGTCCTGCTTCTGGCCGGGTGCACCGCCCAGACGCCCGGCCTGTTGTCCTCCTCCCCGTCCCCGGGGTATCTGTCCGCGGACGAGACCGTGCGGGAGATCCCCGCCGACCAGCGCGACGACCCGGTCACCTTCACCGGCACCACCGACACCGGGGAGCAGGCGGATTCCACCGCGTGGGCGGGTTCGGTCGTTGTGGTGAACTTCTGGTACGCCGCCTGCCCGCCCTGCCGTGCCGAAGCGCCCGACCTGGAAGCCCTCGCCCAGACCTACCAGCCCGACGGTGTCGTGTTCATCGGCGTCAACGTGCGCGACAGCGCCGACACCGCCGCCGCGTTCGAGAACCAGTTCGGCATCACCTACCCGTCGATCCTGGACGCCACCACCGGCACGGTGCAAGCCGCGTTCGCCGGGAAAGCCGCCCCCGGCGCCGTGCCCACCACAATCGTCCTGGACCGCACCGGCCGGATGGCCGCCCGCATCATCGGGCAACTGCCTACCCGCACCACCCTCGCCGCCCTCATCGACACCGTCCTCGCCGAGACGAGCCCCTGATGGGGGAGATCATCACCGCCGGCAGCATCTGGGCCGCCCTCCCCCTAGCCCTCCTCGCCGGGCTGGTGTCCTTCGCCTCCCCCTGCGTGCTCCCCCTCGTGCCCGGCTACCTCGGCTACCTCACCGGCACCACCACCACCGCGGGGGTCTCCCGGTGGCGGGCGCTGGCCGGGACCGGACTGTTCACCCTCGGCTTCTCCGTCCTGTTCATCGGCTACGGGGCCGCGTTCGGCGCCCTGGGGGCCTGGCTCATCCGCTGGCAAGATCTCCTCACCCGCATCCTCGGGATCGTGGTCCTGCTGATGGGGCTCGTGTTCCTCGGCGTGTTCCGGCTCTTCCAACGCACCGCGAAACCCGCCATCCACCCACCCAGCGGGCTGGCCGGAGCTCCCCTGCTCGGCATCGCGTTCGGGCTCGGCTGGACCCCGTGCCTGGGCCCCACCCTCGCCGCGATCTCCGCCCTCAGCCTCACCACCGGCAACCCCGCCCGCGGCGCCCTCCTCGCCGTCACCTACTGCCTGGGCCTGGGGTTGCCCTTCATCGCCGCCGCCGCCGGCCTGAACTGGGCCACCGGAAGCATCACGTTCCTGCGCCGCCACATCCGCACCATCAACATCACCGGCGGGGTCCTCATGATCGCCACCGGCATCGCGATGATCAGCGGAGCCTGGACACTCCTCACCTCCAGCATCCAGAACCTCATCGGAGCCACCGTGCTCCCCCTCTAACACACCTCTAACACCCCGCTGCCGCCGGGAGCGGGGCCATGGCGTTAGCCGCCAGGGCCGGACCGGCTCCCTGCCGCATCACAGAAAGGACAGACCATGCGACCACACGGCAGCCGTGACCGCGCCCCCATCCCGTCCGAGCCGGACCCGGCCCGCGGTTCCCCGGCGCTGGGGGCAGGGGGCGTCTGGGTCGCCGCAGCGGCCGCGGCCGCCGGGGTTGGGTCGGCGTATTGGGACGACTCCTGGCACACCACCCTCGGCCGGGACAGCACCTTCATCCCTCCGCACCTGCTGCTGTATGCGTCGATCCTCACCGTCGGGGTCGTGATCGCCGGCTGGGGGTGGCGGCGGCTGGCCGCGACACGATCCGTGGCCGCCGTGTTCCGCACTCCCGGGTTCGCCCTCGCGGTCGCTGCGGCGGTCGCGACCGCGGCGGCCGCGCCCGCCGACGCGTTCTGGCACACCGCGTTCGGGCGTGACGCGGTGCTCTGGTCGCCCCCGCACCTGCTGTCGGTGATCGGCACCCTGTGCGTGCTGATCGGCCTGCTCACCGGCACCGACCGGCACGTGCCCGCCCCGCCGCGGATCGCCCTGGCCGCAGGCGTGCTGGGGGCGGCGCTGATCATCGTGATGGAATACGACACCGACGTGCCCCAGTTCACCGAGACCCTGTACCTGCCGCTGCTGCTGGCGACCACGCTCGGCGCGGCATGGGTGATCACCACCCTGGTCCCCGGCCGCACCCGCCTTGTCCTCGTCGTCGCCGTGTACCTGGTGTTCCGGGTGGTGCTGTGGGTGCTGCTCACCACCTCTGGGTGGCTCGCCCCCGACCTGCCGGTCGCGGTGGCCGGGCTCTTCCTGCTGGCCCTGCCCGTCCCCCGGTGGCGGTGGCCGGTGGCCGCCCTCGCCGTGACCACCCTGCAACTGCTGGCCTCCGGGACCGGGATCAGCAGCGTCCCACCCACCCCCGTCGCCTGGTCCGCCGTCGGCACCACCACGGTGATCATCGTCAGCATGATCGCCCTCACCGTGCGGCCGGGGACTCGCCTCCGATCCGGCGGCGCGGCCGCGGCCCTCACCCTTCTGCTGGTCGCCCTCGCCCCGCCCCCACCCGCGCAGGCGCACGACCCCGGCCAGGGCACCGCCTACGGCACCGCACAGATGACCGTCACCGGCGACGGCACCGGGCAGCTGACCGTCACCATCACCGGCATCCGCCTCACCGACGACACCGACCTCACCCCGTCCCGTCTGGTCGCCCGCCGCACCGGAGAGGACCTCACCGCGCCGCTGCGCGCACAACCCGGCACCCCGCCTCCCGGTACCTTCACCGGGGAACTGGCACTGCCGTCACCGGGGCTGTGGTTCGTGTACGCCCAGTTCGCCACCGGCGAACGCACCCTCGAGGTGTGGGTGCCCGTCGATCAGCAACTCACCGGCCCGCAGAGCCAGCAGCGCAACCTCTACCAGCCCGTCACCGCCCTCACCCCGTCACCGGGGCAGATCATCCTCGGCGCCGTGCTCCTCGCCGTCTCGACGGCACTCACGGTCGCCGCGGCCGTCACCGTCGCCCGCCGCCGACGCGTCCTCCCTCCCGCGACCACCTGACCACGGCGAGGTCACCGCGCCCCGTTGCGGGCGGGCGGGCGATCTCGGCCTCCGGCAACCGAAACGGTCGGGCACGATGAGCTGGGCACCCCTGGCATCCGCCTGCTGTGCTGCCGGAGGGCGCGGACGTGACTCGACGCGGCAACGGCGACCACAACGGCGGCGGTTCTTCGGTTCGTGGGGTTATTCGGTGACGTTGATGATCATGGTCAGGCCGCCAGCGCCGTCGGTTTCGACGTTGTTGTTGGTGGTGTGGTGGTTGATGTGGCAGTGGATGAGCCACTGGCCGGGCTCGAGCGCGTTCCAGAGCACGTCGTAGCGTTGTCCCGGCCCGACGTTGATCGTGTCGGCCTGGAACTGCTGCGCCGTGGTGAGGGCCGCCCCGTCGCGGGCGACGACGGTGAACGGGCCGCCGTGGATGTGCATCGGGTGGATGTCGTTGGTGTTCGAGCCGATGAACCGCACCCGGAGGGTCTCCCCCACCTTCATGTCGATGGTCTCGGTGGCCGGGTACGCCTTCCCGTTGATGGTGAAGTAGTTCGGCATGCCCCCTTCCATCGGCATCGCCGGATAGGTCAGCCCCTCCCGGGACAGCCACTCCTGCAGCTGGATCGTGTACTCGCGATCGGCAGGCGGCTGCAGGCCAGGGTCGGCGGGGTCGATGATCAGCGCCCCGTACAGGCCGAGGGCCTGCTGCCGGTCGGCGTGATCGTGGGAGTGGTAGAAGAACGTGCCCCACTGCTTCACCGTGTACTCGTACCGGTAGGTGTCGCCGGGTTGGATGGGATCCTGGGTGATCCCGGCGGGCCCGTCCATCTCGTTGGGCACGTCCAGGCCGTGCCAGTGCACGGTCGTGGACTCGTCGAGCTCGTTGGTCACGTCGATGCGGATCCGGTCGCCCTGGGTGACCTGCAGCCGAGGCCCCGGGATCTGCCCGTTGTACGCGTACGCGTCGACGGTGACGCCGGGGAGGATCTCCCAGCGGATCTGCGACACGGTCAGCTCGAACACCCTCACCCCGTCCTCGACGCGGGCAGGTTCCAGCACCTCATCACCGCGGGTGTCCACGTCGTACGCGGCGGTCGCGGCCCGCGGGTCGACGGCGGCCATGTCCCGCATCGCCTCGGCGGGGGTGTCACGGGTCATGATCATCCCGGGCGGCATGATCAGCCCACCGACGTCGTGCGCGCTGAGAGTCATGTTGACGGCGTTAGCGGGGGCGACCATCCCGACCACGAGCGCGATCGCGGAGAACGCGCCGACCACGGTCAGCTGCGGCACGGTCACCGCTCCGGCGCCAGAAGGCTGGTGCGCCTCATGCCCCGACCCCGGCGACGACGCACCGCCCGCCGCCTGGTCGTGGCCGGCGTGCGCCTCCGGCCGCGGGCTGTGCTGCGCGTGCGCGTCATGCTCCTGGGGGTGGGTGGCGGGCTGGGGGCGGACGGTCATCAGACCGTGCTTGAGGCCCTTCTTCACCATCCACACGTTCACGGGGTAAGCGAGCACGAACCCGACCGCGATCCCGAAACTCATCACCGCCCAGAACAGCAACTCGGTGGGCAGCATGGCCCGCATGTCGCGGCCCATCATCAGCAGCGACATCACCGGCGCCATGCCCGCCATCATCAAGTTCATGCTGATGAACTCGGGCAGGAACGAGCGGCGCACGTTCTGCCAGTAGCTGCCGCCCATCATGTTCTTCATGAACAGGGCCTGGAACACGAACAACCCGAACGCGAACCCGGCGGCGTACTCGATGATCAGATCCAGCCACATCGGCAGGCCCAGCGACGCGACGACGACGGCGGCGACGATGATGCCGGTGGCATCGCCCGCGACGCAGTGGATGGTCGAGCCGATGCCCTGCTTCCACAGCGGCCGGGTGAACTCCTCATGCTCTCCCGGCCGTGGCTCCTTGTCCGCGAGCACATACAGCAGCGCCCCGATCGGCCCCAGGTAGAGGGTGACCAGGATGAAGCCCCACTTCATCACCGCCGGCTCCGGGTTGTGACGGAACTGGTCCACCCCGACCCAGATCGTGCTGATCGCGACCAGCACGAACCAGGCGACCAGGAAATAGTCGATCGGTTGAATCAACCTCGCCCGCCTCTCCCTCGCACACGACTCCCCCACACCTTATACCCCCTATAGGTATTCTTTCAATCGGCGCCGCCTCGGGTGCCGACGGGTGCACGTGCCCGGTGGGGCGAACCTGACGCAGCCGAGACGATCGCGGCGGAGTTCAGCGACCCGTGCCGTCCTCAACGGCGCCGCCGAAGAAGTCCGCACCGGCAGACTCGACCCCGACGGCGTCACGGCGATCCTGCTGCCCGCCTTGACCGACACCACGGCACCCCGAGGGCACTGATCCTTCCGCTCAGGAGACGGACGTCGTTCGCCGATAATCGAGAACGACGTGCCGGTGGACGCGATGTGGCTGCTCTGTCGGCGAAGGCGTGGAAGGCCTGCGGCCGGGCGAGATCCGGGAGACGCAAAGGTCGGATTGGTACAGTGAGGGACTATGCCCCGCGACCCCCGATCCCGGCCCGACCGGGTCATCGCGGCGGGGTGGTGGTCGGGGCGGCTGCTGACCATCCTGGGCCTGGCACTTGTGCTCATCATCGGCGGCTGGACCACCTCCCACACCACGGCTGACGCGCACGCCGACACCAGTGCGGGCTCCCCCGTCGCGACCGGCTCTACCCCAGACTCGGGGGCACCGGTGGAGGGCCGGACGGCGTCGTCCTCTGCGGGGGTGTCCGTCGATGCGTCCGGGGCGTGGGGGTGCCTGATCGGGGTGGTGTGCACGCTGCTGGTACTGGCGGCCGTGACGGCTTCCCGGCTCCAGGGCCGGCTGCGGATACTGCGGGTATCCCGTCCGGTGCGCGCGCCGCTGCTGGTGCCGGTGCCCGTGTCGCGGCGTCCGGCCGCGCCCTCACTGCTGCTGTTGTCGATTTCCCGAACCTGAGATCCGGCATGCCGCCCACCCATGGGCGGCGTCTTCCCGCCCGCCCGTGTGCGGGCGCTGTGTGATGCCGATTTCTAGGTTTGGAGAATGTCTTGACGACCCGTATCACGGCGGCCCCCTTCGCCGGTCCGGTGCCGACGGCTGCGGCCGGTCACCGCCGCCCACCCGGCCCCGCTCGGCCCCGTCCGGCCCCGTCCCGCCGCGGCGCCGGCGCGATCATCCTCCGTCCATTCCCGCCCCGGCCCTCTTCTGCGGGGAGGGGGTGGTGATGCGGTCGGGGTTGACGCATCGGCGGGCGATCATCGTCGGGGCCGGGCAGGCCGGGCTCGCGGTGGCCGCCGCGCTGATCGGGTTGGGGTTCCGGCCGCAGCAGGAGTTCGTGGTCGTCGACGCCGCCACGGACCGGCAACGCAGTTGGGCGTCCCGGTGGCATTCGATGCGGCTGCTATCCGACGCCCGCCACAGCACGCTGCCAGTCCGGCCTCTACCGGTGGACCCGCACGAGCACCCGCGGGCGGATGAGATCGCGAACTACCTGGACCAGGTGCAGCACACCCTGGGGGTGGACCCGTTCTGGGGGTTGCGTGTGGTCGGGGTGGAACGCGTCGGTCACGGGTCGGTGCTGCAGCTGCAGACCGCAGAGGGCGACGTGCAGACCCGCAACGTGGTGTGCGCGACCGGCGCCGCCACCCACCCCCGCATCCCTGCGTGGGCGCAGCAGCTGCGGGTGCCCGGGGTGGTGCTGCACAGCGCCCACTACCAATTCCCCCGGCAGGTGCCCACCGGGCGGGTGCTGATCGTCGGCGGCGGAAACAGCGGCGTGCAGCTGGCGCGAGAGCTATCCACCTCCCACGAGGTCACCCTCGCGGTCCGCACCCGGCGCCCGCACCGACCCGCCCGTACCTTCCCCGTCCACGCCCGGGCAGGCTCGTCCTGGCTGGGTCGCCCACCCGCCGTGCAGCCGGTGTTCGGCGACAGCTACCATGCGCTGCGTCACGCGGGTGTGGCGGTCGCCCCGGCGGTGACCGGCGCGGACGGCGGGCAGGTCACGTTCGCCGATGGCAGCACCCTCGCCCCGGACTCGGTAATCCTCGCCACCGGGTACGACCCCGGCGAGGACTGGCTCCCCGCCGAGGCGACCGCAGCCCGGTCCCGCCCGGCGATGACCGGGCTGCCGGGCTTGTTCGTCGCCGGGATCCCCGCCCACAGCCGCCCCGGAGCGGACACCCTCGCCGGGGTGTCCCGGGACGCCGCCGTAATCGCCCGCACCATCGCGGACCGGCCATGACCGCCACCCCGACGACCCTCCAGGACCCGCACGGGCACCCCCAACCCACCCCGCCGAACCGCCGTGCCCGGGCGGTGATGCCGTTGGCGGTGGCGTTGCCGGTCGCGGCGGCCGCGGCGGTGCTGATGGATCTCGCCTACCCGGAGGTGGGGTTCTGGCCGGCCGCGTTCGCCGCAACCGGGCTGCTGCTTCTCGCCCTGATCGGCCGGAGCGTGTGGGGGGCGGTGGCGGTCGGGGCGGCGTTCGGGTTGCTGTTCTTCGGGCTGCTGGTGTCCTGGACGACCCGGTATCTCGGGCCGGTGCCGTGGGCGGCACTGACCGTGGTGGAAGGGACCCTGACCGCGGTCGGGATCATCCCGCTGGCACTCGCCTACCGGTGGGTGCCGCGCGCCGTCCCCGGCCCGGTCGGACGCCTGCTGCTGCTGCCGGGCCTGGTGGCCGCGTTGTGGACGGGCCGGGAGGTGCTGCTGGGCGCCTGGCCGTACGGGGGGCTGCCGTGGGCGCGGCTCGGGATCACCCAAGCCGACAGCCCCCTCGTTCAGACGGTGTCCTGGGTCGGGGTGAGCGGGCTCACCTTCCTGATGGTTTTCACCGTCGCCGCCGCGATCGAAGCCATCCGGACCGGCTTGTGGCGTCGCCCGCTCCCCGCTGCCGTACCCGCCGTGACCGCCCTGGTGTTGGTCCTGGTCCCGGCGTTTCCCACCACACCGGCCGGGACGATGCGGGTCGGGGCGGTGCAAGGCAACGGCCCGTCCGGGTACTTCGACCAGCGCACCGTGGGGGCGATCGCCCGGGCGCAGGGGGACGCGACCGGCCCGGTGCTCGACGCGGATGTGGATCTGGTGGTGTGGCCGGAAGGGCTGGATGCTGACCCGTTCCAGACCCCGTGGCTGGCCGAGTATCTCACCGGCATCAGCACCCGGGCAGGTGCCCCGCTGCTGGCGAACGCGGCCACCACGGCGGGCGGCAACATCTACAACACGTCGTTCCTGTGGGACCCGGCCACCACCGGTGCCACGCCGCAGCGGGAGCAGGTGCAGACGCACGCGAAACGCCACCCGGTGCCGTTCGGCGAGTACGTGCCCGACCGGGCGTTCTACACCCTGCTCGCCCCCGACCTGGTCGGGCTGCTGCAACGCGACTACGCGCACGGCACGGACGTGCCGCTGGTCACCGTCGGCGGTGTGCCGGTGGGGTTGGCGATCTGCTTCGACGTGATCTACGACGAGGTCATCGCCGAGAGCATCACCGCCGGTGCGGAGCTGCTGGTGTTCCAGACCAACAACGCCGACTTCCGCGGCACGGACGAGAACCTGCAGCAGCTCGCGGTCGCCCGGATCCGCGCGGTAGAGACCGGCCGTACCGTGGTGAACGTCTCCACCGTCGGCACCAGCCAGATCATCCGCCCCGACGGCAGCACCCTCACCGGTCTGCCCGCCGGACAGGCCGGGGCGCTGATCGCCGACACCGACCTGCGCACCGGCATCACCCCCGCCGTCCTCATCGGGCAAGGCGTCTCCGCTGTCACCTTGTGGGGTGGGCTGGGTGGTCTCGCCCTCACCGGCGCGATCGCCTGGCGGCGGCGCACCCCTGCTGTGGCCTGACTAGGCATGCCCGCCAGACAACCCGGGGTTATCCTGCGGGTGGGAGGACGAGGCGGCGGATCTCCGCAGCGATCAGATCTGGTTCTGTGGCGGGGATGTAGTGGCCGGAGCGGGCAGCGACCACGTGCCGGCCCTGCCGGGACTGTGCGGCCCGATACCGCCCGGCGGCGGTCGCGGCATCCCGGACCCGTCGCGGCATCCCGTCCGCGAGACTGCCGGAGATGACGGTGACCGGGACATCGGGCAGCGCCGGCGGGTCGCCCTGCCAGGCGTGCAGCTCGGTGAGGAAGGTGCGCGCTTGCCGACCCTGGGTGACCACCACCGCGGGCCGGAACGCCTCCCGGTGAAGATCGGCCCGCACATCCTCGGGCATCCCCTCCCCGAGGAACCGGAAGAACCGCTCCAGCATCCCCACCCGGGCCAGCACCCACTCCACGGCGATCACGATCTTCTCCCCGACCCGGAACCGCATACCGAACAGGAGGTCCGCTGCCTCATCGGTCGGATCCACCAGCACCAGCCCGGCCACCCGGTCCGGGCGGCGGGACGCGGCCAGCCGCACCATCGGGCCGCCCGCGGAATGCCCCACCTGCACGAACCCGCTGCTCGGCTCGAGGCCGTCCAGCAGATCGTTCAGGTCGTCGGCCATCCGGTCCAGGGTGCGCCCTGCACTATCCGGGACGGACCGACCCAGCCCCGCCCGGTCATACACCACGGCCCGCGTGAACGCGGCGACCCGGGTCTGCACCGACGCCCAGGTGGAGCGGGTCGCCGCCGATCCCGCCTCGAACACCACCGTCGGCACCCGGGGCCCCGGCGGGGCCCGGCAGCACCATCGCATAAGGGGCGCGCCCGCCACGGGTGCGCACCCACACCGGCTCCCCCTGCGTGTGCACACGCTCCCCCGCCATGACCCGCCCTACCGGTCCGTGCCCTGGCGGGAGGCGCCGGTCGCGGCGCGGTGGGCCTTCTCCCGCAGGGCCAGCAGGGCGAGGGTGTCGTCCTTGATCTGGGTGCGGCCGAGGATGCCCCAGTGCGCGCTCAGGTGGTCTTCGAGGTAGCGCAGCACCCGGGCGAACGGGACGGTGTGCCACGGCGCCCCCGCCCCGGGCGGGGAGGTGGGGTTGCCGAACACGACCGTGCGGATCGTGCGCCCTTCCGGCGCCACCGTCCGTCCCGTTTCCAGCAGTTCGGCGACCAGCCGGGCGGCATCGGTCGGGGCGCAGCACCCGAACCGGGTGAACGCGGCTTCCAGCACGGCCGGGTCCCGCATCGCCGGGTTGGGGTGCGGGCGGCCTTCCTTGACCTCGCCGACGATCATGTCCGCTCCGCCCCCGGCACCCAGGGCCGGGTCCAGCGGTGCGTCGACGGTCCCGGACGCTCCCGGTGCGCGGTGCAGCCGTACGGCGAGGATGTCCAGGTCGGTGATGGTGCGGGGACCGCCGGGACCGGTGGCGTCCAGCACGGGGTATTCGGCGACGGTGAAGTAGCCGTTGACCCGCAGGTACGCCTGCACCAGCCCGACCGCCGTGTCCACCCTCTATCTCCGACCGGGTTATCTGGCCGGTCAGGCGGCGTGCGCGTAGCGGGCCGGGTCGGCGTCGAACAGCGGCCCGCACTCGGCGCAGCAGAACCAGTACCGGCTGCCCTGGTAGTCGCGGAACAGGCCGCGCTGCTCGGCCCAGGCCGGGTCGACCTGGTTGCCGGGCATCACCGGACAGGTCACCAGGTTCGTCGCCCCCGCCGGCGGCTCGTGATGGTGATGCTCGTGCGCACCATGCTCGTGTCCTCCATGGTCGTGCCCGTGCGTGTGGTCGTGCCCGGAGTGGTCGTGGTCGTGGGACATGGTGTGTCTCCTTCTCGAGCGATGGTTAGGCCTGGACGGGCGCGGGCTCTCGGGTGGCGGGGGCGCCGGCACGGGTCGGGGTGGGCAGGGGGCGGAAGCGGCGCAGGCGGAGGCTGTTGGTGACGACGAACACGCTGCTGAACGCCATTGCCGCGGCGGCGAGGATGGGGTTGAGCAGGGCGAGCATCGCGACCGGGATCGCGGCGACGTTGTACGCGAACGCCCAGAACAGGTTCCCCTTGATCGTGCCCAGGGTGCGGCGGGCCAGCCGGATCGCGTCCGGGACCAGCATCAGGTCGCCGGAGACGATGGTCAGGTCCGCGGCGGTGATGGCCGCGTCGGTGCCGGTGCCCATCGCGATCCCGAGGTCGGCGGCGGCGAGGGCTGCGGCGTCGTTGACGCCGTCGCCGACCATCGCGACCACCCGGCCCGCGGCCTGCAGGTCGCGGATGGTGTCGAGCTTGCCCTGCGGGGTGACCCCGGCGCGGACGTCCTCGATCCCGGCCTGGTTGGCGATCGCGCGGGCGGCGCCGGGGTTGTCGCCGGTGAGCAGGATCGGGGTCAACCCGAGCTCCCGGAGCCGTGCGACCGCCTCACGGCTGGTGGGTTTGATGGTGTCGGCGACGCTGATCGCCCCGCGCACCTGCCCGTCCCACGCCACCACCGTCACCGTCGCCCCCGCCGCCTCGTCCGCCGCGATGGTCGCGGCGAGCTCGGCGGGGATGGGGAGCGCCCATTGGGTGGTGATCCAGGAGGCGCGGCCGGCGGCGACCAGGCGGCCGTCGACGATGCCCTGCACGCCTTGACCGGCCTCGGCGGCGAATGACTCCACGGCATCCGTCGGGCCGTCGGCTGCGGCGGTGATGGCGCGGCCGATGGGGTGCTCGGAGCCGTGCTCGAGCGCCGCGGCGAACCGGATCAGCTCCGCCTCATCGGTGCCGGGAGCGGGGTGGATGCCGGTGACGGTCATGGTGCCGGCGGTGATGGTGCCGGTCTTGTCGAGCACGACGGTGTCGATGCGGCGGGTCTGCTCGAGCACCTGGGGTCCGCGGATGAGGATGCCCAGCTGGGCGCCGCGGCCGGTGCCGACCAGCAGAGCGGTCGGCGTCGCCAGCCCCAGCGCGCACGGGCAGGCGATGATCAGGGTGGTCACCGCGGCGGTGAAGGCGACCTCCAAGGGCGCCCCCGCGATCAGCCACCCGGCGAACGCGGCCAGGGCGAGGACGATGACGATGGGGACGAAGACGGCCGACACCCGGTCGGCGAGGCGCTGCACCTGGGCCTTGCCGGTCTGCGCCTCCTCGACCAGCCGCGCCATCCGGGCCAGCTCGGTGTCGGCGCCGACGCGGGTGATCTGCACGAGCAGGCGCCCGCCGGTGTTCACAGTCGCGCCGACCACGCGGGAGCCGGGGGCGACTTCGACCGGCACGGACTCGCCGGTCAGCATCGACTCGTCCACCGCGGACATTCCCTCGGTGACGAGGCCGTCGGCGGGGATCTTCTCACCCGGCCGCACCACCACGACATCACCCGGAACGAGCTGTGCGACGGGGACGCGCTGCTCAGTGCCTTCGCGGAGGATCACTGCGTCCTTGGCGCCGAGCTCCAGCAGGGCGCGCAGGGCCTCGCCGGACTGCCGCTTGGCACGAACCTCGAGGTAGCGGCCGAGGAGGATGAACACGGTCACCAGCGCGGCGACCTCCAGGTACACCTCGTGGCCACCGGCCTGCGGGGTGCCGACGAAGGTGACGCTCATCCGCATTCCCGGCATCCCCGCACCGCCGAAGAACAGCGCGTACAGCGACCAGCCGAACGCGGCCAGCACCCCGACGCTGATCAGAGTGTCCATCGTCGCCGCCCCGTGCCGGGCATTGATCGCCGCGGCGCGGTGGAACGGCCACGCCCCCCACACCACCACCGGCGCGGCCAGGGTGAGCGTGAGCCACTGCCAGTAGGTGAACTGCAGGGCGGGGATCATCGACAGCACCGCGACCGGCACCGCCAGCACCGCCGAGACGATCAGCCGCTGCCGCAGCGACGCCAGCTCATCGTCCCGCGGGATGGTCTGCTCAGCCGTGTCGGGCACAGGCGGGGCTGGGAGGCTCGCTCCGTACCCCGCCTGCTCGACCGCCGCGATCAGCTCCTCCACCGGCACCGGGGCCTCCGAGTGCACGCGGGCCTTCTCGGTGGCGAAGTTGACCGTCGCCTCCACCCCGGGCAGCTTGTTCAGCTTCCGCTCGACCCGCGTCGCGCACGACGCGCAGGTCATCCCGGTGATGTCGAGATCGACGTCCAGCGTGCTCATGAGGCTGCGGCGAGGCTGTACCCGGCCTCCTCCACCGCCGCCCGCACCCGCTCCGCATCCACCGGCGTCGCGCTGGACACCGTCACCGTGGACACGCCACCGGCGTGCAGATCGACCGCGACGTCGGAGACACCGTCGATCGCGGAGACCTCCTCGGTGACGCTACGCACGCAGTGCGCGCAGGTCATCCCCTCCACCAGGAACTGCGCCGACACGGTCTCACCCGCCGCCGTCTGCTGCGCCGGCGCGCCGGTGTCGGTGGCTGCCGTGGCGTGGGAGGTGGGGCTGCAACAGGCGCAGCCACCGCCGGTGCTGGTCGCCTGCAGGCCGAGGTCCTGGAATCCCTGTCCGGTCATGATGTGCTCCCTTCAAGAGCGTTGAACGATGTGAGTGGGGACAACGTTAGGAGCGCACGAGGCGCGCGATCGCGGCGTTCGCCTCGCGGAGCTTCTCCTCCGCGAGCGGGCCGCCTTCGGCGGTCGCCTGCGCGACGCAATGCGCGAGGTGGTCTTCCAGCAGCGACAGCGCGACGGACTCCAGCGCCTTCGTCGCCGCCGACACCTGGGTCAGCACGTCGATGCAGTACACGTTCTCGTCGATCATCCGCGCGATCCCGCGCACCTGACCCTCCGCGCGGCTCAGCCGCGCCAGCAGCGCCGGCTTGTTGTCCACATACCCGTGTGCCATCTCGCACCTCCACCCACAATCTACCATACCCTGTAGGGGTACAGGGTGTAGGGTGAGGTCATGACCGGCATCCAGGAGCCGCGGCCCGCACAGACCACCCGTTGGCACGTCGTGACGGGCGGTCCCAGCTCGGGCAAGACCACCACGGTCAACCTGCTGCGGGGCCGCGGGTACACGACCACAATCGAGCACGCCCGCCACTACATCGACCTGCAACGGATCACCGGGCGCAGCACCGCGGAGGTGCGGGCACGGCAGAGCGAGTTCCAGCGCGCCGTCGTCGACATGCAGATCGAGCAGGAACGCTCCCTCGAGCCGCAACAGACCGTGTTCCTGGACCGTGCTCTGCCGGACTCGCTCGCCTACTACCGCTTCCTCGGCCTCGCCCCCGGCACCGCCCTGCTGGGCGCGCTGGCCGGCGCCCGGTACGCGACGGTGTTCCTGCTTGACCTGCTCCCGCTGGCGTCCGACTACGCGCGCACCGAGGACCCCGCCGCGCAGCGGCGCATCCACGACCTGCTCGGGCTGGTGTACCAGGAGCTGGGCTTTCCCGTCGTCACCGTCCCCGCACTCGCCCCCGACGCGCGCGTCGACTTCATCCTCGAACGAGCATCGGCCGGCACTCCAGCCGAGAGGGGCGTGAGCTGATGGGCGCGGGGAGTAGCCGGTACCGGCAGATCGGGGCCGTGCTGCGCCGGCACGGACTCGGCGTCCTGGCCGGCGTGCTGGGCCTGGGCGGCTTGGTGCCGTTCCACCGCGGCGCCCTCGGACACGCCCGGCAGGAGGACCCCTACACGAACCCCGAGCATGTGCGGGTCGCGTTGGAGGAGCTCGGGCCGACGTTCGTGAAACTGGGCCAGATCCTCTCCACCCGGCACGATCTGCTCCCCGCGGCATGGGTCGCCGAGTTCGCCAAACTGCAGGACGACGTCGCCGCGGCACCGTGGGAGGGCATTCGGGACGTGCTCCGTGAAGAGCTCGGCGCCGACCCAGAGCACGTGTTCGCCCAGTTCGACCCGGTGCCGCTGGCGGCGGCGTCCATCGGGCAGGCGTACGCGGCAACTCTTCACGACGGCACCGAGGTCGTCGTGAAGGTGCGCCGGCCCGGCGTGGTCGCGCAGGTGCATGAAGACCTGGACATTCTCCGCAACCTCGCCGACCGCGCCGACCGGCGCTGGGATGCCATCCGGCAGTACGACCTGCCCGGGCTGGTGGAGGAGTTCTCCCGCACGCTGCGTGCCGAGCTGGACTACCTGCAGGAGGCCCGCAACGCCGAACGGTTCGCGCAGGAGTTCGCCCACGCGGCGCGGGTGCGGATTCCCCGCGTGCACGGGGAGACCACGACCTCGCGCGTGCTGACCCTGGAGCGGATGAGCGGGGTGCGGATCGACGACCTGGAGGGCCTGGACGCCGCCGGCATCGACCGGGTCGCACTCGCGCGGCTGGGTGCCGACATCGTGCTCACGATGGTGTTCGACAACCGGTTCTTCCATGCCGACCCCCATCCCGGGAACATGTTCGTGCAGCCCGACGGCGCGCTCGCGCTGATCGACTTCGGGATGGTCGGGGAGCTCACCGAACAGACCACGGACGGCCTCGCCGGCATCGTGCTCGCCTTCACCCGCGACGACCCGGACACCCTCACCACCGCCCTGATAGAAATCTCCCGGACCGCCGACGTCGTCGACCGGGCAGGGCTGCGGCAGGCGATCACCGCGTTCACGGCCCGCTACCGGGGCCGTTCGCTGTCGGAGATCAGCCTCGCAATCATGCTCCAGCAGCTGCTCGGCCTCCTGCAGCAGCACCAGCTGCACCTTCCGCAGGAGACGGCGCTGCTGTTCAAAGTGCTGATGATGGCCGAAGGGACCGCGGCGCGGCTGGATCCGGACTTCCAGATGCTCGACGCCCTGCAGCCCTACGCTGAGCAGCTCACCCGCGCCCAGCTGTCCCTGCCGGCTCTGGCCCGGCGATGGGCGCGCGCGGGAGCCGACACCGGGGCACTGCTCACCGAGCTGCCCGCCACCCTGAGCCGGCTCCGGCATCTCCTCGAAGACGGCGGGTTCGAGGTGCACCTGCGCGCGACGGAGCTGGAACCTCTCGTCGGGCGCGCCGAACGCGTCGGCAACCGTGTCGTCGCGGGAATGATCGCCGCCGCGCTGATCAGCGGGATCGGCACCCTCGTCGGCGGGAACACGAAATGGCGCTCCCGGGAAGGCGTCCTGATCGGCGCCGGGACCGGCACGATCGGCGCCCTCGGCAGCTATCTGCTGTGGACGCTGCGGCGCCGCCGACCCCGCCCCTGACCCGCGCACGGCTCAAGAACACCACGAAAGGAGACGAAGATGGACAGGATCAGAGTCGGCGTCAACGGGTACGGAGTGATCGGCAAGAGGGTCGCCGACGCCGTCCACGCCCAACCCGACATGCACCTGGTGGGCGTCGCGGACATCGTCACCGACTGGCGAATACAATCCGCCGTCCCGCGGCTGCCCGTATTCGCCGCCACCCCCGACGCGCACAGCGGCATGGTGGACACCGGCATCCGCCCCGAGGGAACCCTCGACGATCTCCTCGCGCAGAGCGACGTGATCGTCGATACGACCCCCAAGCACGTCGCCGCCGGAAACCTGCCCCGCTACCAGGCGGCGGGAGTAAAGGTGATCGTGCAGGGCGGGGAAGCGCACTCGACCACCGGGCACTCCTTCGTCGCCCAGGCCAACTACGCCACCGCGCTCGGCCGGGACCTGACCCGGGTGGTGTCCTGCAACACCACCAGCATCGTCCGCGTCCTCGGCGCGCTCGAAAACGCCGGGCTGCTGCTGCGCGCCCGCGGGGTTACTGGTAGGGCCGAATGTCGCAGGGTGCACTATTCATCCTGGGATTAGTTCAGTCAACACTGTATGATCAGTGCATGCTGACCATTGCTCCACGTCTCGACGTCATGAACCGGCTCGGCCGGGCCATGGCGGACCCGACGCGCTCCCGGATACTGATGACCCTGCTCGACGGCCCCAGCTACCCGGCGGTGCTCTCGCGTGAGCTGGAGCTGACCCGCTCGAACGTCTCGAACCACCTGACCTGCCTGCGCGACTGCGGCATCGTGGTCGCCGAGCCGGAAGGGCGGCAGACGCGCTACGAGATCGCGGACCCGCACCTCGCGGCGGCGCTGACCGCGCTGGTGGACGTGACGCTCGCGGTGGACGAGCACGCGCCCTGCATGGACGCTTCGTGCACGGTGCCGGGCTGCTGCGGGACGGGAGCGGGCGCGTGAGCGCGGCGTGCGGCTGCGAGCACGACGAGCCTGAGACCGCAGTCGGCGAAGAGGCCGAGGAGGCGGAGCGCCCCTGGTGGCGGGACCGCGGGATCATGGTCCCGGTCTTCTCCGGTGTGGCGTTCCTCACCGGTCTGGCGCTGGAGTGGTCCGGGATGGAGATCCCTGCGCTGGTGCTGTTCTGGATCGGCCTGCTGCTGGGCGCGTCGACGTTCACGCCGGGCGCGATCCGGAACCTCTTCAAGGGCAAGCTCGGCATCGGGCTGCTGATGACCATCAGCGCGGTCGGCGCGGTGATCCTCGGCTACGTCGAGGAGGCCGCAGCGCTGGCATTCCTGTACTCGATCGCCGAGGCGCTGGAGGACAAGGCGATGGACCGTGCCCGCGGCGGGCTGCGGGCACTGCTCAAGCTCGTCCCGGAGACCGCCACCATCCGCCGCGACGGCGTCTCGGTCGAGGTCGCCGCGAAGGATCTGGCTGTCGGGCAGCTGATGTTGGTGCGGCCGGGTGAGCGGATCGCGACCGACGGCGTCGTCCGCACGGGACGTTCCAGCCTGGACACGTCCGCGATCACCGGGGAGTCGATCCCGGTCGAGGTCGAACCCGGCGATGCCGTCTCCGCCGGCGCAATCAACACCGCCGGGGCACTGGAGGTCGAAACGACCGCGGCAGGCACCGACAACTCACTGACCACGATCGTCGACCTCGTGGAGAAGGCTCAGGCGGAGAAGGGCGACCGCGCCCGCCTCGCCGACCGCATCGCCCGCCCTCTCGTCCCGGGCGTGCTGATCCTCGCCGCCCTGGTCGCGATCATCGGCTCGCTGCTCGGCGACCCGGAGCTGTGGATCACCCGCGCCCTGGTCGTGCTGGTCGCGGCATCGCCCTGCGCACTGGCGATCTCCGTGCCGCTGACCGTGGTCGCGGCGATCGGCTCGGCGAGCAAGTTCGGCGTGATCATCAAGTCCGGTGCCGCGTTCGAGCGGTTCGGCGTGATCCGCCACGTCGCCGTCGACAAGACCGGCACCCTCACCCGCAACGAGCCCGCCGTCACCGCCGTCCTCACCGTGGACGGTGTGAGCGAGGCGGAGGCGCTGGCGTGGGCGGCCGCTCTGGAGCAGCACAGCACCCACCCCCTCGCCGCCGCGATCACCGCCGCAGCGCCGGATGCCCCTGCGGCGGAGGGCGTGACCGAGCAGGCCGGGCACGGCATCGAGGGCGAGCTCGCCGGCGCGCGGATCACCGTCGGCAGCCCGCGCTGGCTCGACGCCGGGACCCTCGGCGACCGGGTCGCGGGGCTGGAGGAGCAGGGCATGACAGTCGTGATCGTCCACCGCGGCGGCGTCCCGGTCGCCGCGATCGGCGTCCGCGACGAGCTGCGCCCCGAGGTCCCTGAAGTGGTCCGCACCCTCGCGACCCAGGGCATCGGGGTGACCATGCTCACCGGCGACAACGCCCGCACCGCCCGCGCCCTCGCTGCGCATGCAGGGATCGATGACGTCCGCGCCGAGCTGCGCCCCGAAGACAAGGCCGCCGCGATCGCAGAGCTCGGTGCGAAGGGGCCGGTCGCGATGATCGGCGACGGCATCAACGACGCCCCTGCGCTGGCCGCCGCGGACATCGGGATCGCGATGGGCGCGACGGGCTCCGACGCCGCGATCGAGTCGGCCGACGTGGCCTTCACCGGTCACGATCTGCGGCTTCTCCCGCGCGCGTTCGCCCATGCCCGTCGGGGGCGGCACATCATCAACCAGAACATCATCCTGTCGCTGCTGATCATCACCGCCCTGCTCCCGCTCGCCCTCTTTGGCGTCCTGGGGCTTGCGGCGGTGGTGCTGGTGCACGAGATCGCCGAGGTGATCGTGATCCTCAACGGCCTGCGCGCCGCGTCGACGCGCAAGGCAAGCACGTGACCGCGCAGGACGTCGCCGCCGCGTGACGGCTTGATCCGGGACCATGCGGATGACCTTTAGATTTCACATCAGAGTTCGCGCGCGTTGATCGGCGACTTGCCTGCTGGCTAGGGGCCTATCGGGCGGGCCGTATGCCGGGGTCTAATGGCCATGATCATTTGGTTCCGGTTTCCCTTCGCCTCGGGTCTGTCTTCGTTATGGTCGGGCGAAGGGGCGGGCAGCAGTCGGGGTCGTTTTCGCGGCGGTGTCGCCTGGCACGCGCTGTCATCACGATGCTTGCAACCACCGCGAGGATCAGGAGTGCGGCACCGCCCGTGATCACCCACGGGTTGCGGAGGAGGGTGCCGATCCCTGTGATCGTGCCTCCGACGACGAGAAGTGGAAGGAGGGCGCAGCAGCCGACCACGAGCAGTGCGGCGACGGCCCCAAGGAGCAGGCCACGGCCGCCTCGCTGGTCGTCCTGGTTGGGAGGCATTGGTGTTCTGTCCTCTCGTGGTGCCGTCTCAGCAGCAGGTCTCGGGACCGCAGCAGCTTCCAGACAGTTCGTCGGCACCGGTCCGGGGGCGCTCGAGCATCTCGGTGATCAGGGTGCTGCCAACCTCGAAGGCATCGGCGACCGTGAGGATTTGGGCCATCGGGTGTTCCGTGAGCCATCCGGCGGCGTCCTCGCGGGAAGCGAAGTAGTGGACCTGGTTGCAGAACGAGGAGCGAATCGAGTGCATGGCCTCGGGGCTGACCAAGGACACCACCGCGGTCGCCGGTTCCACGCTAGTGACACCGGCGGTCGAGTCGACGGTGACGCGGATCGTGTCGCCGCTGGCCGGGGAGATCGATTCGACCCGGGCGGGCCGATCGAGGAGCGGGCGAGGCTCCAGTTTCTGATGGGGTGGATCCGCTGTCTGGCGCGCGGTCAGGCGCAGCAGGACAGCATCGACACATCGGTGGTGAAGGCCTTGGCTACGATCCGGATGCCTTCGGCCGTGGTCAGGTACGGGGCCCACGCGTCGGCGACCTCGGTGATGGTCTTGCCGAGGATGTGGACACCTGCGGCGGCGAGTTCGCCGGCGTCCTTGGCGACCGCGGTCAGGCCGAGGATCTCGCCGGTGTCCGCGTTGGCGACCATCTTGATGAACCCGCGGGTGTCCCGGTTCACCAGCGCGCGGGGCACGTACTCCAGTGGCAGGACACGGCAGTCGCAGCGGATCCCGGCCGCGATGACCTCCTTCTCGGTCATCCCGACCGCGCCGACGGCAGGGCTCGTGAATGTGACCCGCGGCATCCGCGTGTAGTCGACCGACGTGCTGGCGTCAGTGAAGGCGTTCTCGGCGACCAACGTGCCGTGCCGGGCTGCGACGTAGACGAACTCGGGGTGCCCGGTGACATCCCCAGCCGCCCAGACGCGAGGGTTGGAGGACTGCAACTGGTCGGTGACCACGACCTCTCCGGCCGCGCCGGTCTTCACTTGCACGGTCTCGAGGTTGAGCCCGTCGGTGACCGGGGCGCGGCCGAGCGCGACGAGGATCTCGTCGGCACGGAACTCCTGCACGCCGCCCGAGACCTCGGCCGCGGCGACGATCTGGCCGGTGCCCGGGTCGCGGGTGACGCGGGTGGGGATGGCGCGGCGGACCACTCGGATGCCCTCGTCGGCGAAGATTTCCTGCAACGCCTTGGAGACTTCCGTCTCCTCCTTCGACGCCAGCCGGGACCTCACCAGCAGAGTCACCTTCGAGCCGAGCCGGGCGAACAACTGTGCCATCTCCAGCGCCACATAGCCCCCGCCGAGCACCAGCAGCGAGTCAGGCACCTCGGACAGCTCCATCGCCGACGTCGAGGTGAGAAAGTCGACGCCGTCCAGCCCCTCGATGGCAGGAGCCCACGGGCGGGAGCCTGTGGCGATGAGGTAGTGGGCGGCCTCGATGGTTTCGACGGTGCCGTCCGCGGCGGTGACCTCGAGGACCGACGCATCCGGCGTGCCGGCGAACGCCGCCTCGCCCTGGCGGACCGGCCAGCCGTAGGCTTCTGCCACGTCGATGTACTTCTCACTCCGCATCGCCTCGACCAGGTCCTGCTTGCCACCCACCAGCCCGTGCATGTCTACCGGGCCAGCGGTGGCGGCGATCCCCGGGAACCGGGAGCCCGCATCCGCGGCCACGTGGCGGGCCTCGGCGGCCGCGAGCAGCGCCTTGGACGGAACGCACCCCGTGTTCACGCACGTGCCGCCCAACGTGCCGCGCTCGATCATCACCACCGACTTTCCCAGTGTGGTGGCGCGGATCGCCGCGGCGAATGCCGCGCCACCCGACCCAATCACGGCCAGATCAAACCTCGATGGCATCCTTATTCCTCCCTGGACATCTTGGAACATCCCGCTGATACACTCATCATGAACCTTCCACCACAGGGGAAGGTCAAGCACGAAATTTGCGACCAGCGAAAAGGGGGGGCGGGGAATGCGGATCGGAGAGCTCGCCGACGCGGCCGGCACCACGGCGAAGACGTTGCGGTTCTACGAGGACCAGGGGCTCCTGCCGCCGGCCGGGCGCACGCCCAGCGGCTACCGCAACTACACCGCCGAGACCATCGCCCGAATCGACTTCATCCACCGCGGCCAAGCCGCTGGACTCACCCTCGCCCAGATCCAGCAGATCCTCCACATCCGCGACCACGGCCAAGCGCCCTGCAGCCACGTCCGCGACCTCCTCGACGCACGCCTCACCGATATCGACCAGCAGCTCAGGCAGCTCCACGACCTGCGCGACACCCTCGCCGGGCTCCGCGACCAGGCCGAGCACGTCGAGCCCGACACGTGCAGCTCGGATCAGGTCTGCCGCTATCTGTAGCCAAGCCCGGGGGTCTGTCCGATAATTCAGGCAGTCCCACTGGAGGCGCAAGCGTAGCGGGAGGCCATTGGTGCTCAGGTCGAGGTTGAGCGCAGCGCGGGATAGTCGGACCATTCGCCCCCGGAGAGGCGTGCCCAGGCGGCAGCTGATGACGCCGTGATGCCGAGCAGGTCGGACACGATTCGAGGATGCAGTTGTCGGGTGAGGTCCATCAGCGCGGTGACACGAGCGCTGCCGGCGAGGAGTCCTTCTTGACGGAGTCGACGGCTGAGCGGCCCGGGGGTGATCGGTCGGCCCGGGTTCCTGCCCGGGAAGAGCCAAGTGTCGGAGCGGTTGCCGTCGAGCAGCTGGACCATTGCTTCGGCGAGGACTTCGGGCAGCTCGATCGGTTCAGTTCCGACCGTCAGCGTCATGGGGCGCGCGGTCGTATCGACTTGTGCGCGGGTGATCGCTGCGATGCGGGTCAGGTGGAGCCCGTAGAACAGGACGAGCAATCCGCTGACTCGCGTCACGGGATCCATGTCGTCTCGCGTGATGAACGCGCGTGCCATCGTCCACCGATGGTCGGCGGCGTAGTCGCGCCCTTCGAGGCGATGGCTGCGGAACTCGACCCGGAGGCGGCTCAGGCGGTGCCGTCGCAGCCACCGGGTGAACGGCGCGAGGGCATCCCGTTGTGAGGGCGAACCGGTGAGGAAGCCGTCGAGAGATCGCTGCGGGTATGTCGTCAGCGTTTCGCCGCTCGCGCGGATCTGCTGCAGGAGGGCCGCGCACCGCTTCAGCGCCGCACGCACCTTCTGATAGGTGGAGCCGGATCGGACGGCCGTAGCTGGTCTGCCCCTGAGTGATCTGCCCGACGGCAGCAGCTCCCAGGTGCAGTACCGCCGTAGGAGGAGCCGGTCCTCGGGATGGGGGACGGTCGGAAGCCACCGTTGGAACCAGTGCTCGAACCTCGCCGCTTGGATGTCGAAATCGGGCAGCACGCCTGAGCGGATGAGGAGCGAGAGCAGGAATGCCACGGACTGGCCGGCGTGCGCTCTGGTCATGATCGCGTCCGCGGTGAGGGGCAGCGTGCCATCGGCGAGCTCACGGAGGACGACCGCACAGCGGCTCTTGTACAGCCACCGCTCGAGGGAGATCGCACTGCCGTGGTGCGTCACCAGATACTCCGCGAGCGGGTGCAGCTCGGGGCGGATCTCTCCGCTGTCGTCAGCAAGCAGTTGCTGGATGGCGATAGGTCGCCGGCACTCTACGCATAGCCGGTGCTTGCGCACCTCTTCGATCGTCCCGCATCCCGGGCATGCCATCGTCACGGGAGCTCCTGCGCACTCGGCGCAGACCTTGTGCCCATTCATGAAGCCAGTGAGGAACACCTTCCGCCCGCACTCCGGGCACGGCTGGGGGCGTCGCATCGCGTAGTAGCAGCGGGCGCAGACCCGTCGGCCGTCCAGGTGCGTCGCTACGCGGCCCGGCTCCCCGCAGAGCTCGCACATCTTGACCGGCGCGGTGTAGCACGCGAGACAGACGAGCGCGGGGCGACGGACGATAATCGTGGCGTTCTGCCCGCATCGCGAGCAGTCGCCGAACGACCGCGGATCGGCTCGCCAGCAGTCCCGGCAGAACCGTTGCCCATCGACGGTGCGCTGCACGGGCTGAACTCGTCCGCATCTGGCACACGCGACCGATCGGGCATTCCGTTCACAGCGCGAGCAGTGGCGACCGCCGGTCTGCGTCTTGTGAGGCATCCGAACGGCACGTCCACAGGAATCGCATGTAGGCAAGACGACCCGCCCGGCACCCTCGTTCACGAGAGCGTGGGCCAGATCCTGCACCGTCACCGGTACGTTCCGGTGTCGCCCTTCGAGGACTCCAGGTTGTTTGAGGAGTGCGAGTTCGAGACGCCGTTGGGTGAGCGGCACGGGTGCGACTTCAGCCACGATCTCAACAAGGCGCTCCACCGGGATCTCCGGCGCGATCGCGTGGACGAGCCCGGCGACCTCAGCAACCCTGGGCTCCTGCGGAGGCTTCGCCACCGCGGCCTACTTCGAGCGCGGGCGACGGATCGTGGCCCGCACGGGCCGCAGATCGCCGATCGCACCCCGCGTCGCCTCTTCACCCACCGCGACCGGGGCCGCAGCCTCCCGGCGGGTGACCTGCACGAGGTCGTCGAGCGAGCACTCCAACGCGTCGCACAGCGCGGCGAGCACGTCGATGCGAACCCGCTGCGGTGCTTGCGTCACCAGTCGGTACACCTGTTCCCGGGACAGGTCGACGCCCCGCTCCTCGAGCAACGGCTTCAGCTTGGAGGTCTGGAAGATCCCGCGCGAGGCCATCACGCTGCGGAGGCTCCATGCGGTCTCGAGCTCAACGGTCATCTGCTTCTCCTTCGATGAGGGCCTTCAATGCGTCCGCGAGTACCCGGTTCTTGAAGTCCGAGCTGACGGAGGCGTAGATCGAGGTCGTCGAAGCATGCATGTGCCCGACCTGCTCCTGGACGAATCGGTCGGCGTAGCCGAACTCGAGCAGGTGCGTCACGTACGAATGCCGGAGGCTGTGCAGAGTCAGGGCCTTTGACAAGCCGGCCTCGTCCCGCAGCTCCGCGAACCGCCGGTCGAGATAGCCGGCCGACAGTCGGGTGCGGCGTTCCGTCACCCACAGCGCGTCAAGACGGTATCCACGCCACCCGCGCAATTGTCGACGGCGGGCTGCGGAGCCGCGTGATCGTACTCACGACGTTCGACTTGGACGAGTACGCCTTCGGGGCACTCCGCGCGGGGGCGAGTGCGTTCCTCGTCAAAACTGCGACACACCAAGAACTCGTGGACGCCGTACGCGTCGTCGCTCGAGGCGATGCCATCGTGACGCCCCGCATCACACGGCAGCTCATCGACGCCTACACCGGCCGCGACCAGCCCGTCCCGGGCGGACAGGGCCTCTCGGTTCTGTCCCCCCGAGAACGCGACGTTTTCAACGCGATCGCGCTCGGCCTCTCCAACGGCGAGATCAGCCAGGCACTGCATCTCTCACCCGCAACGGTGAAGACGCATATCAACCGAATCTTCGCCAAGCTCGGCGTCCGCGACCGCGTGCAGGCTGTGATTCTTGCCCACCAGCTCGGGTAGACCATCGGTGGTCAAGCGAACTGATGCGCGAACGCGACGGGGCTGAGCCCTAGACGCCGCGGTGCCGAAGTGAGACACTTCTCTGTTCTACTTCGGGAGGTCACCATGGGCGACGATGAACCGGCGGTCGATTGGGAAGGCGTCATCCGCGAGATGATCACGCGTGCGACCGAGGCGGCGCCCACCGAACCGGGCGTCTACAAGATGCCGTGCGGTGAGTGTGTGGTCGATTTCTTCATCACCGCTGAGGGCGAGGAACGCTGGCTCGTCGCCGGGGACGACCGCTCCTACACTCGTGAGACCGTCGCGATCGCCCGTCACGGAGACCACCCCTGGGAGCGTCTCTACACGCTCGCTGACGCGGCAAGGGAAGTGGCGCGAGTCGCCGCCGCGAACGGCGGCGACATCGACCGAGTACTCGAGGAGCTGGTCGAAGCAATCGACGACCGCGAGGTCGAGCGGGTGGTGCGTGAGCGGGATGGCATGAGCGGTGAACCGCTCGAGGATGTGGCGGCGCGCTTCGGCGTCGACGTCGATGAGCTGTAGAAGCAGCCTCGACTGCGAGCGTGGAGAGCAGCTGTGAGCGAGTATCCGTGGTTCGACTTCGACCAGGTCGACTTCGTCACCTCGGACCAGCATTTCGGTCACGCACGCATCAGCGAACTCGCCGAGCGTCCGTTCGCGACCGTGGAAGAGATGAATGCGGAGCTTGCGCGACGATGGAACGATGTGGTGGGCCCGGACGACGTTGTGCTTCATCTCGGTGATCTCGCGCTCGGGCCGATCGAGGAATCCGTCGGGCTGACCGCGCACCTGAACGGGCGACGGTTCCTCGTGCCCGGCAACCATGATCGGGTCTCGCCGGCGACACAGTCAAGGCGCGCGATCGAACGGTTCACGCCGGTGTACGAGGCGGCCGGGTGGAGCATCCTCCCCGAGGTCATTGAGGGCACACGCCACGGGTACCGGATTCTGGCATCCCACTACCCCTACAGCGGCGACTCGCACGGCACCGACCGGCACACGACCCACCGCCCACGCAGCGACGGTGGCGTCCCGCTGCTGCACGGTCACACGCATGCCCGCGATCACGGCCCGCACGGGCACGAGTTCCACGTCGGCGTCGACGCGCACGACTTCACGCCCATCCGCTTCACCCTCGTCGACGAATGGATCCGCAGCCTCCCGGGCATCGAGACGCGCCTGCAGGCCGCGACCCGGGAAGCGCGCACGGTCCTCGCCGGCGTCATCGACGGTGAAACACCGGGCTCAGACGCGCTGTTCTACATGCAGGGTTACAACGAGCTCGTCATCGTTCTTGAGGAGCTTCTCGACGCGCTCCCTCCCGAAGAGCCGAACGGGTAGCCGGGAACAGGTCGCGGTTCGCGTTGGGGCCGGATCGGAGGGTGCGGGTCTCGGTCCGGTATCGCACCCATCCTTGCCTGCGCCAATGCACCATCACGAGGTTCCGGACTGCCCGTGACGACCACGCCTCCTCATGGTCGGCGTAGTCGGGATCTTGGGTGGCGAGTTCGCTGAACAGTTCGCGGAACGTCGGCGGTTCGCTGTGCTCACGGGTGTAGCGATGGATGATCTTCACCGCACGGCGCGCCCAGCTCGGCGCGGTCTTCGCTGACGTGAGTTCCATGAAGAGCGGCGCCAGGTGGGGTGCCGACCACGGCTTGACCACAGGTGCGGTCTTACTCGAACGATGATCCCCAGTTGTGTTCGGAGCGACAGCGACTACTCCGTGTTTGTCGCCTGGGGCGATCGGCGCGGCTTCTCCTTCACCGAGTCGGTATTCCGGGTCCCGCGGTCTGTCACTCATTCGGAGATCACCACTTCGGCGAGGTCTTTGGTTCGGCCTCCGCGCGCCCGGAGTTGCACGTCGAGTAGCCGGAGTCTCCGGGCAACGGTGGATTCGCTGCATCCAAGTTCGCGTGCAATCGCCTCGAGCGTGCGGCCGTTCTGATAGTCGACTCGGATTCGGTCGTCGTCGACGACGACCTGGCGTGGGGCGTGCGCGGGTCGGAGTTCGATTCCCGCCTCTTTCAGGACACGGCTGATAACCGAGCGACCGACGCCCGAATCGCTGGCGAGGTCTTTCAGAGCCCGGCCGCTGCGGTATTCGTCCACGAGTTCGCTGAACGTGAATGTCGTGCGGAGGTGTTCGCGAGCGGGCTGGTTGACGGGCCACCTTGCTGTGCGTTCGGCGTCGTCGACCGTGGGGTTCCAGTCAGCGACGTCGAGGGGAGGACTCCAGCGCACGGGTTCGTTGATGCGATGCGCCTCGAGGAAGCGTCGGGCCACGTTGAGGAGCTCGAGCTCCAACTCGTGCGAGAGGGAGGCTGCCAGCTCTCGGGCGTTCGTGACCTCCGCGGCGGAGTGCGGCCGGAAGAGCTGCGGGGCCTGGTCTGGATGGTTCCCGCTGAGCCAGCTGTAGAGCAGCAGCCGAATCTGTCGCAGTCGTGGGGCGCCGCCGCGACGAGTGTTGACCCGGGCTGCGATCGCGTTCCAGTCGACGGCCGGGAGGAGTGATGCGTAGTCGAGCGCGCGTCGGCGCGCGTAGTCGATTGGGGGGTTCTCGGCATCGAGGTAGATGGCGAGGCGGGCGATGGGGAGCAAGAGGTTCTTGGCGGGGTCGGTGTCGCGCAGCAACCGGGTGGTATCCCGGACGCGGTGCCGGGGCAGTGGCGATCCAAGCATTTCGAGGGCCTCGACGTGGCTGAGGCGGGTGCCTGCGATCATCACTGCTGTGGAGACGGCGGCGGCTGCGAGCTCGGGATCGGTCTTGGGAATCCGAAGTTGCGCCGCCCACTCGGGCCAGATCTGTGCGGGAAGTTTGCGCGCTCGTTCTTTCGCTCCGGACGGTGGAGGGGGAACAAGGTGCTGGATGTGTGTGAGGTGGCGCATGTTGAGGCCGCGCGATCGGGCAACCGAGACCTTCAGCTGGAGGCTGTGTTGATCGAACACCGCTGATGGTGGGATACGGCCGTGGAGGAGCTTGAAGAGGCGGTCGGGGTCCTGCACCGCCTGGAAGGCGAGACTGGCTCCGAGCGCTGCCAGCGCCGAGGTTCGGGGGCGTTCCTTGCGGAGGATGCCGTCTTCGTCGAGTGCCTTACCGAGGGTTGCCGACGGGATATCTCCAGCATCGATGTCCTCGCCATTGACGAGAGCACGGACCGCGATGCGAGCGATGGTTCGGAGATCCTCCATAACGAGCGGTGCAGCTTGCGGGTTGTCGCGGTACATGCCGAATCGACCGACGCCTTGAGAGATCGTCGCGAACTGGGCTCGCTGCGCAGCAAGCATCCCCGTGCTTGCCTCGACGCGTCCGGTCTCGTCGCGCAGATCGGCGCCGCAGCGTTGACGCGGATCTGCCGCGCGGTGTGGCCTGTTGTGGCAGCATCCCGGTCGTGGGACGAGATACATCGGTTGCGGGCGTGCGCGCGGTGCCTCACCGCAACTAGGACAGATGTCGCTGAGCACGCGCCGGTGACGAGGGCACATCGACACGAACGCGTACGTCCACGAGAGCCTCCACCGGCCACCAGAGTCGAGGAGGCATTCCGGGCAGAAGCGCCCTTGCGTCCCCGCGGTCGGACATTGGATGCTCAGCCGCCCCTTGAGCGTGTACTTGGTCACCGTCGAAGCGAACGCCGACCTGGTCATGGCTTGCAGGCAGTCGGCCGACAACCCTGTCGTGTGGATGAGGCGCTCGAGTGGTCCCTCGTCGAGGTGGAACGACCACCGGTTCAGACGCCCGACGGAGTAGTGCTGATCCTGCTCGACGGCCGCTGGGCCGGATAGTCCCAGTGCGACGATCATCTGTCCGAAAGTGACGCCGTGCGCGGCTGCCATCGTTTCCAGCCAGGAGTCAAGAGGTTCGTCTGGCATGGGGCGAACCCGGAACGGCAGACGACGAAGCTCGGTCATGATCGGGCGACTCGCCGTGCTTTGTTCACGAGAATTGCTGTAGCGCCACGTGCGATCTCCGCAGCTTCATCGATCGAGACCTGTTCCAGGAGATCCGTGTCGAGGGTCTCCTTCCCGGTGCGGATGGCGCGTATCGCTCCCAGGCGGATCAGTTGCATCAACGATCCGATGACGCCTGTCGAGCGAATGTAGAGGTAGTCGCTGAGCGTGTCGGCGAGGGTGCCCGGACGCATCCGCGCAAGCATCAGTCGCTGCTCGATCCCGAGCAGCGTGTCGCGCCACACGGGTGCGCCGATCGCCGTGAGCGGATCAAACGCGTGGAGCTGCAGCAGTGTCCATCGCCGGCCGGTCTGCGCCAAGGCGGCGAACTCACCGTTGCGGCCTTCGGAGAACAACCCTCGCTGCTTCAGAGCGACACCGGCGAACAGAAAGGTCGCGGGGTACTCGTTAGCGAGCCATTTGAGCTCGTTCGCGACCTGCTCGCCCTTCTCGGTGCCCGGGCGGAGGAAGTGGACGTCGTCGATAATGATCAGCCGCGTCTCGTGGCGTCGGACTGCGTCGCCCGCCATGGTGGCAAGATCGCGGGCGAGCACCCTGCCCGTGGTCGCCCGCCGCGCCGGGTGTGCGTAGAACTCGAATAGTTGCTGGTGAAGCCCCTTGATCGTCACATCGCCGGTGAGCGTGATTCGGCACACGGGGATCCTCAGGATGTCGTCGTTATCATCCACGTACTCGCCGAGCTGGTCGATCTGTTCCCGGTGGTATCTGAGTCCGTACGCGTCGACGGTGGTCGACTTGCCCAGAGACGGCGGAGCGTCGATGGCCGCAGCGGCCCGAACGCGGGTCACCGCGTCCTCGTTGGCTTCAAGCAGATCGTCGAGTTGCTCATTGGCACGGACAACCTGCGGTGTGCGCAGCAGGATGCTCTCGTGCCATCGCCGGCGTTGCCGCCCGTAGTCCCTGCGCGCGACGGTGTCGAGGGCGCGAATCTGCGCCATAGAGAGTCGCTCCGGCCGGACCGGGCTCGGCCTTTCGGCGAGGTACTTCCACCACTCGTAGGTAGACGGGCCAGTGTCAGGCTTGATCACAAATCCTCCAGGGCGGTCGCGTAGAACTCCGGGTCTGGGTCGTACTCGGTGGGGTCGAGTTCGTCGTCCACGTCGTCGTCGCCACCCAACGGCGCCGGAGAGGACAGGGAGACGGCACGGGGACCGGCCAGCTCCTCACTCGGGAGAGTCACGCCGGGGCTGCTTCGTGCGATGAGCTCCTGCGTCAGGCGGATCGATGTCATGGCTGCCGCTTCGGTCTCGTGTCGGTGCGCGGCGACCTGCCGTGCGGAGGCACGGCGCTCCTGCGGGGTGAGGTGTTGGCCGGATCCCCACCGCGCGAGCAGTGCGGTCAGAGCTGCTTCGGTGTCCGGGATCTGCGGGTTCGAGGCGGCCAGCTTCTTCGCGTACTCGAGCGCGTCGATTCCGAACGGGGTGTTGACCTCTTTGACTCGCTCCCAGGACAGGGTGTGCCATGTGCTGTCTTCGGGGTCGTGGAAGTAGATGTATCGGACATCGTCGGGGTTGACGAAGAAGGGCCAGTCTCGCCCCTGGTTGTAGAGGGATTGCGACCGGTTACGGTACTTGCGGAGCACCCCATCGTCGTCCTTGTAGCGCAGCGTCCAGTTCTCGATTCCGTACCGCTGGATCGTTCGGTGCACAACAGGGAGCATCTCCAGCACGATGTTTCGATCTTGGGGCAGTCGGAGGTGGCCTGCCGTCGCCACGCCCTGCTCGTATCGCTGTTGCGGGCTCATCTCCAGTCCAGGCAGCAGCGGGTCAGCCAGTTCGCTGTGCGGGCGCACGTGGTAAACGGTCGCGATCCACTCGCGGATGATCTCCTCGAGCTGCGAGATGGTGTACACCGCATCAGATTCAGCGTCGAGACCACGGGCCAACAGGTCTTCTCCCTTGAAGCCAGGCAGCTGACTCAGCAGCTCCTTGACGGTGCGGAAGAACCTCTCCACCGCGGCCTTGTCCGTGGGCATGTACAGTCGGGCTGGCTGTACCGAGATCCCCAGCCGCGAACAGACGCTCAGCACATGCTCGGAGAGGTAGATCTTGCCGTGGTCGACGACGATCGTCTCGGGCAGGTTGGCTCGGATGAACCTTGCGACCTGGATGTGGTCCTCGCGGACGATGAGCGTGTCGGGAACCCCCGAGTAGGGCCATGATGCCGTCCTACCCCAGCTTTCGGGGATCTCGAACGGACGCATCGCCTCGAGGAGCACACCGGCGACGTCCATAGCGCGAGCGGTCGGGGTGAGCCTCATACCGACGATCGCTCGATCGTAGAGATCCATCGCGACGGTGAGTTCGCTGTTCACCCAGTCGCCGCTCACGGGATCGAATCCGAACACGTCCAGCGGTGTCGTATCCATGAGGACGTACTCACCTGGCCGAGTGGGAGCGAAGCGACCAAACGCACTCTGCGGCTTGTTCGCGTTCGATCGCTTCGCCTTCGTGCTTCCGTCGAACGTGTTCCGACCCCAGTCGAGGTCGCGGAACGCTCGGTACCGGACAGACTTCGAGGGGATCTTCACCACGCCGACCCCGTACTCGCGCTCGAGCCGCGCTGCCACGCGTCGCATGATCACCTTCCGCGCGACGCGGGGTTCCGTAATCTGCTCTGCCTGGATAGTGCGCACCATGTCGACCCACCGCGGGTCGAGGTTCCCGAGCCCGCGCGTCGGCTTCACGCGGCGGTTGTCCATCAGACCCAGTTCGTCCGCCTCAAGGTATCGAGCCACCCAGTTGCTGATCGTGCGCTCTGAAACGCCCACCTCGGCCGCTTTGGCACGGTAGCGGGACATCTTTCCGCTGTCGGGTGAGTACTCGTCCCGCGGCTCGCCTGGGCGTGCATGTGCGGCACTGCCGGACTTGTACCCGGTGAGAACTTCGCGTACGTGATCGGCTCGCTGATGCACATCCTCCTGCTCGGCTGCCGATAGCTGCGTCCAAATGAGAGCGAGCGGGTCGATCGCAGCGCCACCAGGATCCCGGGGGAACCGGGCGCGGCCCCCATCGCTTGGCGGCCGAAGCAGTTCCGCATAGTGAAGGCGCCGCAGGCGACGGTTGATGTCCTGAATGACAATCGCGTTTCCGGCTATCTCGACGACCGTGCAGAGGGAGCCGTCCCAGCTGAAGCTCGCACCCACGCGGATATCGAAGGTCGGCTCGTCGGACAGCATCACCACGCTGGCTCCACAATCGCTGTCGAAGCGAGCGGCGCTGAGAGATCAGTCGTGAGCCGTCCTGCCCAAAGAAGGTGAAGGACGATTCCCCGCGCATACTCGGGCTCGGCGAGCTGCGCTGCACCGACTCGGCAAGCCTGCCCGAACGTCATCGGCTCTTGAACAGACAGGCGGACCGCCTCGACTTCGACGGGCGCAAACTGGAATGCCCGCCGATAGCCCGCGAGAAACTTGAGGTTGCTCAGGCGGACTGGCTCCGGTTCGCTGAGCACGACGTAGTCCCACCCGATCGACTCGACTAACTGCCCCGACCACGTCAACGCGGCCGCGATCTTCGGATCACTAAGAAGAGCGGCGGGCTTCACATCGATCACACAAGCCCGGCCGCCGGTACGCTCCACGAGGTAGTCCGGCACATGCCGCCGCTTGCGGCTCCCGTCCCTCCCTTCGACAAGGAACGGCTGCGAGAGGATCCACACCGTCGACGGGTCGAAGTCTTCCCCCAGGAGGTTGGCGAGCTCGAGCCTCGACTCATACCCCACCAGCGATTCCATCGTCGCCGACCAGTAGCTACCGGAGTAATGACGCTGACCGCGATAGGCGCGAAAGCGTCGCCACGGGGTCGCGGCGTCAAACGCCGGCAGAGTGAGCAACGAGAGCTCCGTAACGCTGACGCTGTCGTCGCGGCCCCGAATCTGCACTGCCGCCGCACCCATCAGGCTCATCGGCTGCACCGGCCGAGGCCACCTTCTCGTCGTACCGCCGTGACGGGAGCGCAACGTCGCATAAATTGGTTATAGGGCTATCGCCTATTAATGTCAACGAGATCAGCTCGCGTCGTCACACCCGAGCCCGCTGACCGCAGCTCAATCACTTGTGAAGAACGTCATCGACGCGCAAGTGTGTTGTAGGAACCGCTTTGAGATGTCCCCCACGCAGTAAGACTTTGGCGCGTTCAGATGCCGACTTGTCCAGCAAGAACGCGAGTCTTTGTAGCGAGAGTTATCCGTTTCGGCGAGATTACTCGATCCGATAGACGCGTGTCCGAATCCATTTGCCAGCCGCGCGCGCGGCGCGGTCCATCGGACTACCCAGGGGATTGTCGCTGGTCATGTAGGTCCACGTTGCCGACGGTCGGCGCAACCCGAGCACAGTGATGTCCTGCCCGAGCTGGTCGGGTGTCACGTCACGGATGATGTCGGCGGCGCGGTCATAAGCCGACGCGAAGAATCCGCGGAATTCGCGCAGTGCGATGCGGTGAAACTCATCGCGCGGGTTGACGCCGGCGAGGGCCTGCAGGTGGATGCCGTCGCGGATCTCCGTCAGATGTGCCAGATGGTCGCACCACTGTTCGTCGAGACACCACAATGCGACGTCGCGGGCGAGACGAGCAACTACTGACGGGGAGGATGCCGAGGCAAGGCGATCGAATGCCTCTGGTATTCGTCGAGTGACCTCTAGGGCGGCGCGGTCACCGTTCATGACCGCCTCTCGGTCGCCGAGAACGGTGTCGCGCTGGCGGGCGATCGCGCGGCTGAAGTCCCAGGTGTCGCGGTGGCGGTCGTGTTGGATGCCCTCGGCGATCCGCTGCGCCTGGTCGATGATGGAACCGAGCGTGGTCTGGTCGAGTTGCGATCCTCGTCGTCGGATCTTCTCGAGCAGGTGGTCAGGAGCGTTGGCCTGCACCAGTTCGTCGGTGGTGCTCACGAAGGTGGCGGTAGTGCCGGGGTCGCCCTGCCTGCCTGAGCGGCCGCGCAACTGCGCGTCAAGGCGGCCGGACGGATACCTGCCGATCTGCAGCACCGCTAGTCCCCCGCTTCTCGCGACGCGACGATGGTCGTGCTCGTCGATGCCTCCGAGGCGGATGTCTGTGCCGCGCCCCGACATCTGGGTGGATATCGTGACCGCCCCATACTCGCCGGCCTCTGCAATGACTGCGGCCTCCCGCGCGTCGTTGCGGGCGTTGAGCACGTGGGCTTCGATTCCCGCCTCGGCGAGCACCTTTGCGTAGTGTTCGGACTCCGCGACGCTCTGTGTTCCCACGAGCACCGGTTGCCCTGCCCGATGACGCTCTCGAGCCTCCACCAACACGGCATCCACGCGGGAGTCCTCGTCGAGGAAGACACGCTGCGGCAGATCTGTCCGCTGGTTCGGTAGCCGTCGTTCGATCCGACCAGAGCGGAGCGAGTAGAACTCGGCCAGTTCCTCGGCCACTGCGACCATGGTTCCGCTCATGCCCGACAGGGTCATATAGCGACGCAGCAGATCCTGCACCGTGAGGGTGTCGAGGACGATCCCGGGCGACGAGACAGTGAGCTGCTCTTTGGCCTCGACTGCCGCGTGCAGCCCGTCTGGCCACCGTTGCTGGTGCGCGACACGGCCTCTTGCGGTGTTGATGAGCTTGATCGCGTCGTCGACGACCAGGTAGTCGACGTCTCGGTGCACGAGAACGTGAGCGTGGAGGGCGAGGTTGAGGCGTGTGAGCGTCGCTGTGTGTGCGGTGTCGTAGAGGTTCACACCGCCGAGTCGGTTCTCGAGGAGGTCGAGGCCGGCGTCGGTGAGCGAGACGGTGGCATGGTCGGCGTCGATCGCGTAGTGCAGTCCGGGGTCAAGCTCTTGCACGAGGGCGTCCGCCAGCGTGAAGTCTTCCGGGCTGTCTGTGGACGTTCCGGCGAGGACGAGGGGCGACACCGCTTCGTCGATCAGTACCGCGTCGGCCTCGTCGACGATCGCGACATCGAGCACCGGGCTCACGCGGTCTGCTTCGGTTGTCGCGAACCGGTCGCGGAGCACGTCGTATCCGACCTCGCTGACCGGCGCGTAGACGACGTCCAACCTATACATCTCAGCCCGCGTCATCAGCGGCGTGTGTTGACCGACCCAGCCGACACGGATGTCGAGCGAATCGAAGAGGGGACGCATCCACGCGGCATCCCGCTCCGCGAGATAGTCGTTCACCGACAGCACATGTACGCGCCGACCGGCGACCGCGAAAGCGGCCGCAGCGAGAGCACCGGCAAGAGTCTTCCCCTCACCGGTGTCCATCTCTACCGCGTTCCCCGCTGCCAGCGCGCAAGCCGCCAGCAGTTGCTCATCGAACGGCTCTTCCCCGAGCGTGCGCCGCGCGGCCGTGCGCAGCACAGCCAACAGGTCGGCGGTCGGCTCGACTACCGCACTGCGACCTGGCGAGATCAGTGCTGCGCGGGCGGCGCGTGACAAGTCGGCGTCATCGAGATCGCCGGCCCACTGCCCGCGCTCGTTCGCTGCAGACACGATGCGACGGAAGCGCCGAAAGGACGTGGAACCGGGCGCCCCGGTCACTCGCTCAATCCACCGCCTCATGCCCCCATCCAAACACGACGGCTCTGCGCGCCAGCGGAGTGAGTTTGCCGGCCCGAAATGTCCAGATGGACACCGCGTGGACATTTCGTCTGCGAAACGGACAAGTCCAACCGGAACCTACATGTGTCTCATATATCGAAGGCGGCGAGGCCTTATATTTGTGAAGGTCACATTCACGCCAAGCAGTTGCAGGGTCGCCGATCGCTGCGACGTGGGAGACTCGAAACGTGGTGCTGCTGACTGATCTTGCACCCGAACACTCGAAAGCGATGTTCGGCAACAGCCACATGCTCTCCGTCATGCTGTTCATTGCGAACCACGATGACGACGTGTTCTCCGCGCCCCAGATCGTTTCGGCGACCGGCGTGGACCCGACGCTCGTGCATCCACTGCTCGGTCGCCTCAAGAAGGGGCAGGTGATCGAGCAGATTGGCCGCGTCCCCGGTGAACGCACGCTGCTTTTTCGCCGGATCGAGAGTCCGTACTGGGACCTCGCTCGGCGTGTTGCGGCCGAAGGGCCTACTGCCTCCTCGCCGGCTGCTTGAGGCCGGGCGCGTCGGAGGGCGCGAGTAGTGTCGGCCTGCTGAAGGCGATACCTTACGCCCGCTAGAGTGGCCGCTAGCCCAGGAGGGAGTTCACATTGTTCGTTCGCGAAGTCGACATGGCTGCTCCCGTTGCGCGTTGGCTGGAGAGGGTTGGCGGAAGCTGCGTTGGTCACGAGGTGACGGTGGGCTACGGTGTCGCGGACCTCGTCGCGGGCCTCGGAGACGAGGCTCGGCTAAGAAACCGACGTCGCCAAGCGCGCCCAGTCGCGAAGTCCATCCAGCTCGCGGTGCTGGACTTCTGCACCTCTTTCAGGACGCTCGATGACTTGCGAGAGTGGGCACCCCGCGGTCTGTCGTCTCTGAGGCGAGAAGCAATAGATCCGCTTATCGATCAGGGTCTGCTCGTTCTCGCCGGGTCTCGATACCGTACGAGGGTGCGACCGAAGGACCCGTTTGACGAGCTCATTGCCGTCGAGTTGAAGCTCCGAGACGCGCGCCGCGGCATTGCTCAAGCGACCGCGTATCGAACGTTTGCGGATCGCAGCTACCTCGCGCTTCCGCGCGAACGTGTGCGGACAGAAGCCCTCGGCGCCGCTCGTCAGGCTGGCGTCGGGCTACTCGCCGTGGGGTCGAACACGGTCGAGATTCTCGTCGACGCACCCACCCAGTCGACATCGACGCCGGCGAGACGCCGCATCGCGAGTGAGCGTGTGCTCGAGGCGAGTATGGATAGCTCCCGGCTGGGCGGGTCGCAGGCTCCTAGCCTCGCCGTCTAACTAAGCCAGGACTTCCGCCCAGCCTTCGAGGAAGGCCGGGCCTTCACTCGGGAGCCGAGTCGGAGGCAGTTCGCGATATCGCTCCGTGGCAACGTCGACCCAGGTTCGAAGGCGAGCGATCCTCTGTCCGGCGGGGAGGGTCGCCAGTTCGGAAACCTGGCGCGACTGTGCGATGAGGTTGTGCTGCAGGAGGAGGATGCGTTCCTCGGTACTGAGGTCATCCAAGCTGGGATTGCCGTCGAGGAGTGCCGCAGCCTGCGGCGTCCCCAGCTCCACGTATTCGGGCCGACGAGCACGCATGAGCAGGTACGCCTCGATTGACACCAGATTCACGAGCCCCGGTATGTAGATGCGGTCAAGAGATCGCCCACCCGACGTCTCATCCTCGGGATGCGGTGTCATGTTCATCAGGTTCCCCGAGACGCCGGTGGACCATCCTTCCGCTCCGAGAGCAAGGAGCAACAGTCCGCTACTCGCTCGTCGTCCGACGATCACCGGCGTTCCGGCTTCCCGGAGTACGGCGATGAGATCGCGAAGGCCACGCAGCGTGTCGACATCGCCGAGCGGTCCGAACGGCGCCTGTGTAGTACTCAGCAACAGGTGGACGCCTCGCCACTGCCGAGCCGTGAGGGCCGTCAGTAGGAGATCGCGCTGCCTCTCATTGGCGAGCCAGCTGGAGTGCACGGCGACACCAAGCCACATCGAGGTCACCTGCCCGCGCTGAGTAAGGAGCGCCTCCGTCAGTCCTGCGCAGGCCACGGATTCGGTGAGCCAGCTCTGCTCGTTCTCGGCCGCGTAGAAATATGGCGAGACGATCGCGTCAGGTTCGTCGGCCGTCACGGAGTCGAGCACGTTGGTGCAAAACTCTCGACGCGAGGTCTCATCTGAGAACCCGGTTAGTACGGGCGCCGAACCGTACGGGAGCTTTCGGAAGCCTGCCGGTCGAACGGCGAGGGGACTCCGGACGTAGTGAGTGACCGGATCCACGATCGCCTCAGCTCCGACGTCATGTGCAGCGTCAACGAACTCACGGACTCGTGAACCTGCGCGGATATCGATGACCACTCCGTGCGGTCGGAGCGCGGAGAGAAAGCCGTTTTCGGCGTAGTTCTTGACCTGCCCGATGTTCAGCAGAAAGCGCTGGGGGCTGGTCTCGATGGTCGACGCCGACTGCATCGACGAAATCGCGAGTGTGAGGTCTGTCAGAAGCTCGCTGACTTTGAGATATCGCCTGTGCGGCTGCTTGTGCAGCATCCTCTCGACGACATCCGCGACGGCCGAGGGAATCTCCGGGTCGATGGCTCGTATTGGTTGAGGTGTCTGCACTGCGGGCGCGCGCCATCGATCGATGAGGCTGAGTGCGTAGAAGGGCTGCACGTTGGTCAGGAGTCGGTAGGCAAGCGCGCCGATGACGAACTGATCACTACGCCAGTCGCCGTGGACGGGGGACGAGCCAACCTGCTCAGGGCTCATCCATCCCGGCGTTCCGGGGGTCGGCAACGCGGTGTAAGACTCATCGTCTACGTGACGAGCCAACCCCAAGTCGACGATGACCGGCCTGCCGTCAGCGTCGAGGATGATGTTGTTCGGGCTCAGGTCTCGATGCGCTGTGCCTTGGGCCCAGATCGACGCGGCCGCATCGGTTAGCCGGCTTATCAAGTCGAGCGCTTCGAGCGGAGTGAAGACCACTCCGGCCCCGAGCTCGGCCCCAAGAGACCTACCCTCGATGAACTCCATCCGAATCCAGCAGTAGTCGACTCCCTCGAACTTGTGAACGCCATGAGCGAGGAATTGCACGACTCCGTCGTTCGTAACTCGTTGCAGAGCATTGAGTTCTCTGTCGACACGCTCACGCTCGGAGAGCCCCGGATCGATGATCTTGAGGGCTGTTTGCCGGTCACCCTCTCGGATTCTGAAGGTGCAGGCGAATCCGCCCGTGCCGAGGTGGGCTACCTCATCCGCGAGGGGAAAGAGGGAAATGGCGACTCGTTCGAGCAGCGTGCGATCGGCTGGCAAGTTCTTTCCTTACATCGTCCGAGGGGATGAGTTTTCAAATTTGCAAGTCGTTTGAAAACCGTCGTGGAATTCGCAACTCTCACCGAGAACCTTCAGTTGAAGTCGCCGCCGGGGGCCATGTCCATGAAGCGCGAGTAGTGTCCCTGGAACGCGACAGTGATCGTCGCGGTCGGTCCGTTACGGTGCTTGGCGACGATGAGGTCGGCCTCGCCCGGACGCACGTCCTTGTCGTAGACCGAGTCGCGGTGCAGCAGGATGACCATGTCGGCGTCCTGCTCGATCGAGCCGGACTCTCGCAGGTCGCTGATCGCGGGCTTCTTGTCGGTGCGCTGCTCGGGACCACGGTTCAGTTGCGAGAGGGCGATGACCGGAACCTGCAGCTCCTTGGCGATGAGCTTGAGGCTTCGCGAGAACTCCGAGACCTCCTGCTGACGCGACTCGACGCGCTTGCCCGATGTCATGAGCTGCAGGTAGTCGATGATGACCATGCGCAGGCCCTCGCGCTGCTTGAGTCGACGGCACTTGGCACGGATCTCGACGAGTGTCATGTTCGGGCTGTCGTCGATGTAGAGCGGGGCGTCGTTGATGCGGCCTCGGGTCGCGGCGACCGTGGTCCAGTCGCGCGGGTCGAGGTTTCCCTTTCGCATGTTCTGCAGAGGGATCGCACCCTCGGCGCTGAGCAGACGCATCGCGATCTCGCTCTTGCCCATCTCGAGCGAGAAGAACACGGAGGGGAGGTTGTGGCCGATGGATGCCGAGCGGGCGAAGTCGAGCGCGAGCGTGGACTTACCCATGGCGGGTCGGGCGGCGACGACGATCATCTGACCGCCGTGCAGGCCGTTCGTGAGCTCGTCGAGCTCCTTGAAGCCGGTCGGAACCCCGGTCATGGATCCGTCGCGACCGCTGGCGGCTTCGATCTCCTCGAGGGCGGCATCGACGGCGATCTGCAGGGGGACGTAGTCTTCGGCGGTCTCGGATCCGGTGATCGAGTAGATCTCGGCCTGTGCGTTGTTGACGATGTCGGTCGCGTCGCCCTCACCGGCATAGCCGAGCTGCACGATGCGGGTGCCGGCGTCGACGAGCCGGCGCAGGATCGCGCGCTCCGAGACGATGCCGGCGTAGTAGCCGGCGTTCGCGGCCGTGGGCACGATCGAGGTCAGGGTGTGCAGGTAGTCGGCGCCGCCGGCGCGGCCGAGCTCGCCCGTCTTGATGAGCTCATCGGTGACGGCGACGACGTCGGTGGGCTCGCCGTGCGAGTACAGCGAGAGGATGGCCTCGAAGATCAGCTCGTGCTTGGGGATGTAGAAGTCGGCGCCCTTGAGCGTCTCGATCACATCGGCGACCGCATCCTTCGACAGGAGCATTCCGCCCAGCGCGCTCTGCTCGGCGAGGAGGTCGTGGGGAGGCGTGCGCTCGGGCGCGCGCTTCGCGCCCATGCGCTCCTCTGAGATGTCAGCGATCGACACAGTCTTCCCTTCGATGCGACGTTTCCGATGCGATGTTCCGAGGAGACGCCTCGACGGCGGGGCCTGTATGGATCTCGGCCCTCACGCCACCCTGAACAGCAAAACAGGTGCCTCCGACATTCGGTCGCTCGCCCACGCTACGAGCGACTCTTTCCACATGCAACACGGCCTGTGGATAACCATGTGGAAAGCGTGCGGACAAAGTCGGAGTGTCTGTGCACAACGGGTGTGGATAACCCCGTGGAGGAGCGGGAAAGCAAACTTTTTTATCTGCCCTGATCTGGTATTTACCCTTTCCCCAGCCTGTGGATGAAAATCAGTTTAAATCGGGCGTTGAAGGTTGCCCTCTCCGGGGATGGGATGTGTAGAACCTGGGGAAAGTCAAGCCGAGATTTCTCCGGGCGCGTCACACCCCGACATCCCCGGAAACGCGCGGAGAACCCCCTAGACAGATCGTGCGGCCGCGAGTATCGTCGCCTCCAATCGACGCAGCTCCGTCGAGATTCGTGGCTTTCTGAGGGGGAGGCACACGAGATCACCTTCTGAGGGGGAGGTTGACGTGGACGTTCGGGCCACCCGACGCGGCACACCTGCCGTCGTCTTCTGGGGTGGCATCGGCGTGCTCGCCTGGGCGACGCTCACCGTCCTCCTCTCGGGCGGATCCGCGCACGCGGACGACCAGGAAGACGGGCCGCTCGACGGGCTCACCTCGCTGGTCAGCAACACGGTGTCGGCCGTCACGGCCCCCGTGGCACCCATCGTCACAGAGGTCGTCGCTCCCGTGGTCACACAGGTGGTCGCCCCCGTGCAGCAGGCCGTCCCGGCCGTCGTCGCCACCGTGACCGCGCCGGTCGTGGACGCTCCGGTCGTCGGGCCGGCGGTCACTCCCGTGGTCCATGCCGTGACGGAGACCACGACGGCGGTCGTCGCGCCGGTCACCGACGTGCTGACCGGCGCACCGGTCTCCCAGATCACCGATCCGATTCTCGACACGGTCTCCGGCATCCCGGTGGTCGGCGGGCTCGCCTCCGACCTCGGCCTGATCTCCGCGGTGGGCGACGTCGTCGGCGTGGTCGATGACGCCACCGCACTTCTCGGGAACGTCACGAATGAGACCATTCCTCCCGTGCTCGAGGCCCTCGACCCGACCTCGCCCGAACCCGGCGAGGGGCCGGAGAGCATCACCGAGCCTGCGGTGACGACGACCCCGACCGTGATCATCGCGGAGGACATCGCGACGATGCCCCCGGTCACGTCGACAGCTCTGCCCCCGGGCGGATCCCCGCATCCGAGCGTGCTCTCCGCCGCGGACGGCGCCACCGGCGCCGGCGACGACACCACTCGTGTGCCCACCGACCCGCCGCCGTCGAGCCCGCCGGGCAGCACGGTTCCCGCGTCGTCCTCCGCCGGTCCCGGCGGCGGAAGCGGCGCCTCTCCCGCGCGCCTCAGCGACGCGAACTCTTCTCCGCTCCGTGCTGGTGAGCGGACATCCGGGGCCTCCGACGACGAGCTTCCTTCGTCGCCGGTCGCCGACACCGACGTCTCTCCTGACTGACGGTTCGTCACGTCGTTCCCCCGGGAACGACAGAAGCAGTGCTGCGCGCGCACTCTGATCGCGCGCACCCTTCAGACGAACCATCCAGTCAGGAGAAAGACCATGCGTACATTCATCAAGCGGGCCCTCTGGGGCGCGCTCATCGCCGGAGGCGTCACGCTTCTCGGCGCGACGGCCGCGAACGCGGCCGAGACGACCGGGGACGACGGACTGCTCTCCGGCACACAGGTGGAGACGGCGATCACCGCACCGATCTCGGTCGTGAACAACGCGATCTCAGTGCTGGGCGACGCCGTGTCCACGGCTCCCGCCGCAGCTCCGGCACCGGCTCCGGCTCCGGCGCCCGCCGCAGCACCGGCTCCCGCCCCCGCTCCGGCCCCGGCGCCTGTCGCCGTCGAGACCAGCGGCGCTTCGGGTACGGCATCCGGCACCCAGGCGGCTGTCACCGTCAACCTCCCGGTCACCGTGGCGAACAACGCGGTGAGCGTACTCGACACGTCGACGACCGCCGCCCCGGCCGCGACGCCCCAGAGCCCGGCTCCCCAGGCCGGGACCCCGGCCGAGGCGCCTCTGGTGACCACGAACGGCCTGGACGGAGTGCTCTCGGGCACCCAGGCGCTCCTCGCGGTCAACGCACCGATCACCGTCACCGGCAACGCCGTGTCGCTGCTCGGTGACAGCGAGAGCACCGCGCCGACCGGGCAGGGCGCCGCAGCACCGGCATCCTCCGCTCCGGTGGACGTCACGACGTCCGGCGACGACGGCATCGGCAGTGGCACGCAGGTCACGGCGCCCATCACGGCACCGATCACGGTGTCGGGTAACGCGATCTCGCTTCTGGACGACGCCCGGTCGACGGGTACCGGCGCTGCCGGTCCGAGCGGCTCCACCGCTCCCGCCACCTCGGCGGCAACCTCGGGTGACGACGCGATCCTCGGCGGCACGCAGGTCACGGCGCCCATCACGGCACCGATCACGGTGTCGGGCAACGCGATCTCGCTGATCGACGACGCCACCGTCACCCGCACCGGAGGCACCACCCCCGCAGCGGTCACCCCGGCCACCGGAGGCAACACCACCACCGGCACCGACAGCGTCCTCGGCGGCACCCAGATCACCGCGCCCGTCACCGCCCCCATCGGCGTGACCGGCAACGCGATCTCGCTGCTCGACGACGCCACCGTCACCCGCACCGGTACCGGTGCCTCCGCCGCTCCGGCCGCACCCGCGACCGGAGGCAGCACCACCACGGGAGCTGACAGCATCCTCGGCGGCACCCAGCTGGCGCTGCCGATCAGCCTTCCGATCACGCTGGGCGGCAACGCCATCTCCGTGGTCGGCGAGGCGACGGTGACCGACCCCGGCACCGGGACGAACCCGGGGACCGGCCCCGGCACCGACCCCGGCACGAACCCGGGCACGAACCCGGGGACCGACCCCGGCACGACCCCTGTCCGCACGACCGCAGCCGCCTTCGCCTCTGGCGCGGCGACGACCGGTCAGGCTTCAGGACTCGCGATGACCGGCGGCACGTCGTCGGTCGGACTGGTCGCACTCGCCGCCGTCCTGCTCCTCCTCGGAGGTGCGGGACTCCTGCGACGTCGCCTGATGGCGTAGCGATGACGCCGGTGGTGCGGCCGTCCTCGGGGGAGGAGACCCGCACCGCCGGTGCGCCGCTGCGTCCACCCCACACATCGACGAGGTCGTAGCCCCCCGCTCACCCCGTCGTGCGACGCCGGCGCAGATCGGGCGGATGCCCCGTGGAAACCCCACCCACGGGGCATCCGTCGCGCCCGCGCGGAAGCACCCGGCGGTCCGCCTGTCGGGAGTTCGGACGGATGCAGGGAGCAAGAGCCCGCCCGGACCGCGCGCGGCCGGATCCTCCCGACAGACGTCCCGCGAAACCGGTGCGCAGCTGGTCCCGCGAACCCGCGCCGGGAATCGGGGGCACCCGGTGCACGCGGTAAGGCAGGATCAGGGGATGTCGTCGACCTCGCCGTGCGGGATGATCGCGGCGCGGTAGCGCTCCACGAGTTCCCGCCATCCGGAACCCTCGGTGTACTCGTGCTCGTAGACCGCTTCGGTGAAGTGCCAGAGCAGATAGGGGTGCGCACCGAGACCGTACAGCGTCCCGTAGTCGCGTTCCACGAAAGCGGTGCGCTCCTCAGGGGTCAGCACCCGGTCGTCGGCGACCGCATCGGGGCCTGCTCCCCCGGCGAGCCAGCCATCGACGAAACCCTCGGTGTCGGCGACGTAGGCGTTCACGTTCGCGGTGCTCATCTCGACGGCGCGGATGAACTTGTTCATCATGTACCGGCTCACGATGCGGCCCTCCACAGGAAGAACGGACTGGATGCGAAGCGCGAGGTCGTCGCCTCGGCGAGGTCGGCGGGGCGGCCCTGCATCGCGGCGAGCGCCGCCACGATGTTCACATACTGATAGGTGACGTTGCCCGCGGCCATGATGCGGTCGAACCGGCACCCGGCGATCGCACCGTCGAGGTCGCCGTCACGCATCCAGGCCACCGCCTCGGCATCGAACTCCGGGTCGGGCGAGCCGTTGAACGTGCGCGGGCCGCCGACGTCGGTGGCCATATGGCCCGAGGTGAGAAGTCCCACCCTGGCGTCGCTGTCCCAGGACTCGACCGCGGTGCGCAGGTGCTGTCCGAGCGCGGCGAATCGTGCGGCGGTGGGCAGTGGCGGCAGGATCGCGTTCGCGTGGATCGGCACGATCGGCAGGTCGAGTTCGGGCCGCACGTACTGCAGCGGGAGCACGAAGCTGTGATCGAGGCGCCACTCGTGCGAGACCGAGAAGTCGATCGCCTCGGGCAGCACCTCGCGGCCGGTGATCTGTGTCGCGAGCTCCTGGTTGCCGGTGAGCTCGGCGTACTCCATGCCGAAGGTGCGCACCTCGTTCTCATAGGTGCCGTGGTAAGAGGCGGCCTTGCCGACGATGAACGCGGGCGAGTTGTCCGAGAAGAACTGCCGCACATGGTCGGTGCCGAGCACGATGAGCGTATCGACGCCGGCGTCCGTGATCGCTTCGCGGATGCGACGGAAGTTCGCCTCGACGGCGACGAGGTCGGAGGGATAGGGCTCGCGCATCGCCCGCCACAGCAACGGGTTGTGCGGGGTCGCCGCGGCCATCACCAGTTCAGCCACGATCGGCTCCTTCCTTCGCGCTCACAGTCGGAACAGCTTGCGTGCGTTGTCGAGCAGGATCTTCCGGCGCGACTCCTCTTTGAGCCCGAGCTCGTCGAACTCGGTCATCCAGCGGTCCGCGGTCATCACCGGCCAGTCCGACCCGAACAGCACGCGGTCGGAGATGAGCGAGTCCGCGTAGCGGACCACCTCGGGCGGCAGGTACTTCGGCGCCCAGCCCGACAGGTCGAGATACACGTTCGACTTGTGCCAGACCATCGCCAGGTTCTCGAGGTGCCACGGCCATGCCGGGTGCGCGCTGATGATGTTCAGCTCGGGGAACTCGGCCGCCACGTCGTCGATGTACGGCACGGGGCGGGCGTTCTCGAGGCGGTAGCCACCACCGCCGGGGGTGCCCGCGCCGGCTCCGGGGAATCCGGAGTGGAACATCACCACGAGTCCGAGTTCGGCGCAGGTCTCCCAGATCGGGAAGAAGCGCCGGTCGTTCGCGAGGAACTTCTGCCGCGACGGGTTGAGCTCGCCGACGCCCTTGATGCCGTACTCGTCGTGCATCCGACGGATCTCGGCGACCGCAGCCTCGCCCTTCCACGGATCGATGCCGGCGAAGGCGAGGAACACATCGGGGTGGTCCTGCTGGGCTTTGCCGAGCAGGTCGTTGGGCGCGCCCTTGATGCCGCTCGTGGTCTCCGAGTCGGAGTTCACGATCACTGCCATCATCTTGCGGTCGCGGTACTGATCGGCCTGCTCGGCGAACGACACGACCGGCCGCTCGCGCCCGAAGTGCGCCGACATCTGGGAGTGCCGCTGACCCATCGCCGCGATGAACTCCTCGGTCTGCGGGTGGGTGTGGACGTCGATCGCGACGAGGTCGTCGATGCCGGGCATCAGGCTGTCCCTTCCGTGGGGGTGAGGGATGCGGTGGGCAGCCCGGTGATCTCCTCGGTGTCGGCGCCGAGCGCGGGCGCGTAGCGCAGCTCTGGCCGACCGGAGCGGTGGAATCGGATGCTGGGCACCGGCACGCGCAGCGCACCGTCCGGCCCCTCGATCTCCTCGACCAGCCCCATGCTCGCGATCTGCGGATCGTCGAACAGGTCGCCCATGGTGTTCAGGGGGCCGTGCGGGATGTCGTGCGCGGCGAGACGGTCGAGCCAGTACTGGCGGGGCCGGGTGGCGGTGATCTGCTTGAGCACCCCGTCGAGTTCGTCGTAGTTGCGCACACGCGCCTCGCGGGTCGAGAAGCGCGGGTCGGCGGCGAGGTCGGGCCGCTCGAGCACGTCGAGAAGCCCGGTCCAGAACTTCTCGGGCACCGACATGTGGATCACGAACGCCCTGTCGTCCGAGCCCCGGCAGGCGTAGGCCTGCGCACGACGCGGGCGCGAGTCGGGAGAGGAGACCTGGCCCGTCTCGAGGAATGCCGAGGCGGATTCGGTGAGGAAGTCGAGCAGGGCTCCGACCATCGTGACCTCGACATGCTCGCCCACCCCGCTCACATCGCGGGCATGGAGGGCGGCGAGCACGGCCTGCACGGCCGACATCCCCGACAGCAGATCGGAGAACGCCGGTCCCAGCGGACGGATCGTTGAGGCCGGGACCACCTGGCTGTACATGCCTCCGGTGGCCGAGATGACGGTGTCGTAGGCGGGGCGCTTCGCGGCGGGGCCGGTGGGGCCGAAGCCGGTGATCGAACACGTGATCACCCGCGGGTTATGGGAATGCAGCGCGTCCGGACCGAAGCCGAGCCGTTCGGCGACGCCGGGGCGGAAGTTGTCGAGCACGATGTCGGCATCATCGACCAGGGCGAACAGGGCGGCGAGTCCCTCGGCACTCTTGAGGTCGAGCACCACGCCGCGCTTGCCCCGGTTGTAGGCGGCGAACTGCGGGCTCATGCTCGCCCGCCCCTCCCACCGGCGCATCGGGTCGCCCTCGGGCGACTCGACCTTGACGACGTCGGCACCGAGGTCGGCGAGCAGCTTGGCGGCGAACGGGCCCGAGATGTACTGACCCAACTCGACCACGCGGATCCCGGCCAGCGCTCCGGCGCCCGGGGATGCAGTACTCGTCACTTCTGGTCTCCTCTTCGATACCGACGGCGGTCAGCGCACATCGACGACGACCTTCCCGTCGCCCTTGCGGGGGAAGTCGCGATACGCCGTCGCGATGTCGTCGAACGCGTAGCGTCGGCCGACGAGCGAGGGCAGCGCACCGGCGGCGGCGAGCGCGAGCGCTTCGGCCACGTCCTCATAGCGGGCACTGGCCACCCCGAACAGTCGCTTGCGACGCAGATAGAAGTCGCGGGCGTCGATGCGCAGGTCGCTGTCGACCGATGCGGCGCAGAACACGGCCCTGCCGCCCCATCGCAACGCGGCGATTCCCGCGCTCAAGGTCGGACCGTGGCCGGAGACGTCGAGCACGACGTCGAAACCCTCTCCCGCGCCGAGGGCTGCCGAGAGGGCCTCGGCACCCGAAGCCTGCACGACCTGCTCGTCCCCGAGCGGTGCGAGGTGACGACGGGAAGCCGCGACGACCTCGGCCCCGCGAGCGAGCGCGATGGCCACGGCCGCGCGGCCGAGCGTGCCACCCGCGCCGGTGACGAGAACCCGGTCCCCCGCGGAGAGCGCGACGGTGCGGACGGCGTTGATGACGATCGAGGCGCTGTGCACCACGGCGGTCGCCTGCGCGGCATCGAGGCCATGGCGATCGATCGCGTTGCGTGTGGGGACGGCGACGAACTCCGCTGCACCACCGTCGCGGTGCACGCCGACGACGGTCTGCTTCGGGCAGTCGGCTTCGTCTCCAGCCTGGCAGCGGGCGCACGCCCCGCAGGCGATGTTGGGCTTCACGACGACGGTCTGCCCGATACGTCGCTGGTCGACGCCGGCCCCGACCGCGATGATCTCCCCCGCCGGGTCGATGCCGAGGATGCGGGGCAGCTGCGCCTGCGCTCCAGGGCCGATGCCGGCGATGACATTGAGGTCGAGCTGATTCACGCCCACGGTGTCGACGCGCACGAGCACCTCGTCGGCTCCCGGCGCCGGAACATCCACTTCTGCGACGGTCAACCCGTCCAGGTCGTGGCTGCTCAGCACGGCGGCACGCATCTTCACCTCTTCATCGCGGGAATCTGTTTGGGATACTGTATCCAATTTACACCGGGCCCGTCTAGACCCTGTTCGAGCACGATATCCCGCAAAGCATGGACACGTGATTCCAAATTGGATACCGTATCCCAAAATCCGCGTGAGGCGCCCCACTCCACGGAGGAGTCGCACGCACTTGCCCGAATGGAGAGTCATGCGCACGACAAGAAACAGACTCGGCATCGCCGTGGTCGGGGGTGCTGCAGCACTGACGCTGCTCGCCGCCTGCGCCTCGTCGACACCGACACCGGAAGGACCCGTCGACCTCGGAGACGGCGAACCCGGAGCAGCGGAGGACACCAGCATCACGGTGGCCATCCCCTTCCCCGACATCACGATGTACTCGATGTTCGCCCTCGCGACCGACCTCGGCTACTACGAAGACGAGGGCCTCACCGTCGAGGTCATCACCGCCGACAACGTCACGGCTGCGGTCGCCAGCGGCAGCGCCGACATCGGCGTGGAGTCGACCGGTACCGTGATCGACGCCATCCGCGGCGGCGTCGAGATCGACCTGGTCTCCGGTCACTACTGCCGGCAGAACTTCGACTTCGCGGTGCAGTCCGACATCAAGAGCGTCGACGACCTCGACGGCACCTCGATCGTGCTGGCCGGCACCCCCGGCGACCCGGCCGAGTTCCAGCGGGCGCAGGTGCTGAAGGAAGAGGGCTGGGACGTCTCGTCGATCAACGCCGAGATCGTCTACCCGGGCCCGGGATCGGAGTCGTGGACGGAGTTCTTCGTCAACGACAAGATCACCCTGCAGCCGTTCTACGCCGACGACAGGGCCGCCCTCGAGGAGCACGGCGCGAACATCGTCGTGGAGTCGCTGCGCAACTGGGCCAACGACGTGCAGATCGCCGGCACGAAGTGGGCGCAGGAGAACCCGAACAGTCTGGTCCGGTTCCTGCGGGCCACGCTCAAGGGCACCGACTTCATGACCGCACCCGCGCCCGGCGAGTTCCCCGAGAACGCGGAGGAGGCGCTGGACATCTACGAGGCCAACGACTTCGACGTCGCGGAACTGCGGGGTTCGGACAGCGTCTGGATCCTCGACGGTCACCTCGCCTGCCCGAACCTGTACTTCGACGACGAGGCATGGGACACCACCATCGAGACGCAGAAGCTCGAACCGCTCGAGTTCGACGCAGAGCAGCTCGTCTACCTCCGCAAGGCGCAGGAGCTCCTGGGCCTCGACAACGAGGGACCGGCGACGCTGCCCTACCCGTGACCCGCTGAGCCACACGAGAGGCCCCACCGTTGCGCATGGCGGTGGGGCCTCTTCGTGTGCGGATGTACCAAACGATCAGTTTGATCGTTTGGTACCATAAGACCATGACTGATGTGCTGCCCGTCTCCGATGCCAAGCGTCAGCTCGGCGCGCTCGTCGATCGTGCCCACCTCACACACGAGCCCGTGTTCCTGTCCCGCCGTGGGCGTCGCGTCGTGGCCATCGTCGACGCGGATGAATTCGATCGACTTCGCGAGATCGCCGAGGACGCCGAGGACGCGGCCGCCGCCGTGGCAGCACGCCGCGAAGCTGCGGAAACCGAATCGCTCCCCGTGCCGTGGGAGGAAGTGAAGGCGGAACTGGGGCTCGTGTGAGCTATCGGATCGACATCGCTGCGCCGGCACAGCGGCAGTTGCGAAAGCTGGATCCGCAGGCCCGACGTCGCGTGCAGGCGGCGATCGAACTCCTGGCCGAAGAACCGCGACCGCCCGCGGCGAAGATGCTCGTCAACAGCGATGGTGCGTGGCGCGTCCGCGTGGGCGACTATCGGGTGATCTACGACATCGAGGACGATCGTCTGGTCGTGCTCGTTCTCGCCGCAGGGCATCGCCGCGAGATCTACCGCTGAGCGAAGAGCCCCATGACCCCGGCGGGATAGAGGGGCAGCACCTCGGCGGCGTCGTCGAAGCTGCGCCAGACGACGGGAACCACCGCCCCGTCGCTCTCCGTGAGCGTCGCGCCCTCCGCTGCGGGTTCCGGATCGAGGCGTCCGGTGTGCACGAAGACGATCTCGTGTCCGACGTCCCCGTCCAGGTGGAAGATGTTCTCCACCACCCCGAGGTAGCTCAGATCCTGGATCGTCGCCGACAGCTCCTCGCGCACCTCGCGCCGGACCGCATCGATGTGGGTCTCGCCGACCTCGACGCTGCCGCCGACGAGGCGGTGATATCCGCCCGGATTCTCCGCGGTCGCGGCATTGACGCTGACCGCATGCGCGGTCCCTTTCACGTTCGGCACGACAAGCATCGCCTTGACGCGGATATGACTTCGATCGATCGGCACCCCGCAACGCTATCCCTGCCCGTAGACCGGACCCGACCCCCGTCGCGCATGAGACGGGGGTCGGGAGTCGTGGGGCGGATCAGCCGACGATCTTGCGCTCGTCGTACCAGGGCGCGAGCCGTCGCCGGAGGATCGAGATGAGCAGCAGCGTGAGGTTGGCGATGATCACCATCACCACGACCATCGCGATGGCCTCGTCCATGCGGAACTGGTACGCGGCGAACTCGAGCAGGTGGCCGAGGCCGCCGGTGCCGCCGAGGAACTCGCCGAGCACCTCGCCCGTGAAGCCGAGGGCCGCACCTCGTTGGATGCCGGAGAGGCTGTAGGGCAGCGTGGCGGGGAAGATCACCTTCCATCCGAGGCCGATCCCCTTCGCGCCGTAGACCCTGGCGGCGTTGACGAGCGAGGGGTTGACGGTGACCGCGCCCTCCATCGTGTTGAGCAGGATCGGGAAGACGGCCAGCAGGATCACGAGTGCGATCTTCGACTCGCTGCCGAGTCCGAGCCCGAGGATGAACAGCGGCGCGAGCGCGACCTTGGGCGTCGAGTACAGCACCCACAGGAACGGCGCGACCATGAAGCGCAGCACCGGCGACCAGCCGACGGCGAGACCGACCACGACGCCGACGACGATCGCGATCGCGAGACCGATCAGCAGGTTGGTGACGCTGAACGCGAAGGCGCTCCAGAACTCGGGATCGACCATGAGCTGCCCGAACGCCACCGCCACCGCGCTGGGAGGCGGCAGGAACACGGCGGGCACCCAACCGAACCAGCTGACCACCGCCTCCCACAGCAGCAGCACGGCGGCGACCACACCGATCAGGAGCAGGGTCCACTTGCCCTCACCCGAGCGCACCACGCGCCGCGGCCGCACGATGCGCACGGTTCCGGTTGCCGAGACGACGCTCATCGCTTGCCCTTCCTCGTCCACGGCGCGACCCCGCGTTCGATGGCCGTGACCACCTGGGTCATGCCGACGCTCCACAGCACGACCACCGCGATCGCGGCGAACGCCTGGTCGGTCTGATAGGTGTTCGATGCACGGATGATGAGCGCTCCCATGCCGCTGGATGAGCCGGCGAGCTCGGCCACGACCATGCCGATCGTGGCGAGCACGACCGCCTGCCGCAGGCCCGCGAACAGGAACGGGATCGTCGACGGCAGGTACACCGAGCGGTACAGCCGCATCCGTCCGGCGCCGTAGACGCGGGCGGCGCGGATGATCGAGGGGTTCGTGGTGCGCATGCCGGCGGCGACGTTGAGCAGGATCGGGAAGATGGCGCTGATCGTCACGAGGAAGATCACCGGGCCGATCCCGAAGCCGAACCACGCCTTCGCGAGCGGCTGATAGGCGATCGACGGCGTCGCGTAGATCGTCCAGGCGATCGGTCCGATGACGCGGTCGACCGGAAGCGAGGACCCCATCAGCAGCCCGACCGGGATGCCGACGACCACGGCGAGCGCGAAGCCGGTCAGCCACGCCTGCACCGAGACACCGGCGTTGGCGGCGAGGGATCCGTTCGACACGATCTCGCCGAAGCCCTGCGCGATGGCGAGTGGCGGAGGGAGGAAGACCGGACTGATCCATCCGAGAACGCCCACCACCACCTGCCAGAGCACGAGGAGGATGACGACTTCGACCGCGATGACGGCCGCCTTGCCCCGAGGACTCAGGCCCGCGAGCCAGGCGGCGGCACCACCCCTGCCGAGGTTAGGCCCGGTGGCGAGGAGCGCGGTCATTTCGACACCGCTGCCGCCGTGGCCTCACCTTCCAGCGCCTCCCAGAGGTGGTCGCGGAGTTCGAGGAAGCGCGGGTCGTGCTGCACCGCGCGCTCCGAGCGCGGACGCGGGATGCCGGTGGTGATGATCTCCTTGATCGCGCCGGGGTGACTCTTGAAGACGACGATGCGGTCGCCCAGGAGGATGGCCTCCTCGATCGAGTGCGTGATGAAGAGGACGGTCTTGCCCGTCGCCTCGATGAGCTTCTCGATCTCGTCGCGCATCACCTCGCGGGTGAGGGCGTCGACGGCGCCGAGTGGCTCGTCCATCAGCAGGATGCGCGGCTCCGCCACGAACGCACGGGCGAGTCCGACGCGCTGCTGCATGCCGCCGGAGAGCTCTCGGGGGTACGACGACTCGAAGCCCTTGAGCCCCACCATCTCGATGGCTTCCTGCACCTTCGCGCGCCAGTCGGCGGTGCGCAGGCCCTTCTGCATCTCCAGCCCGAACTTCACGTTGTCGAACACGGTCCGCCACGGCAGCAGGGCGTAATCCTGGAAGACCACGGCCCGGTCGGGCCCAGGGCCGTGGACCTGCTTCCCATCGACGAGGACCGCCCCGGTGCTCGGCGCGACGAGGCCGGCGATGACGTTCATGAACGTCGTCTTTCCGCACCCCGACGGGCCGAGCACCGTAATGAACTCGCCTTCGAACACGTCGAGGTCGACGTTCTCGACGGCTATCAGCTTCTTTCCCGTCCGCGCGACGTCGTAGCTCACCGAGAGTCCGGTGACCGAGATCAGCGGATCCGCCGAGTCCCGTGCGGTGTCGTTCACGTCAGTCATCGTCGACCTCTCGTCTCATCGCCGCGCGTCGGTGCGCGGCTTATCGCAGCTTCGGAAGCACCTCGGTACCGAGGAGTTCGATCTGCTCGAAGAACCGATCGAACTTGAACCGGAAGTCGAACACCAGGTGCTCGGTGCCGACCTCCTCGAACCGCTTGATCTGCTCGACCGCCTCGTCGGGGCTGCCCACGATGAGCTGGCCCTCGAGGTCTTCGACGGTCTCGAAGCTGCCGGACGGCGGCTTCACCGCGAACTTGGCCTTGTTCGCCCAGGCGAGAAGGCCCGGGATGTTCACGTGCTTGAGCGCCTCTTCGCGGGTGTCCTCGATCGACGTGGGCGGGATCACGGCGATGGTCGGCATCGGGCGGCCGTTCTCATCCGTCATCTCACGCATGGTCTTGATGCGCTTCTCCATGGTGAGCAGGCCCGTGCGTCCGGGCATCCATCCGTCGGCGAACTCCGCCGCGAGACGGGCCGAGCGCGGGGTCGCGCCGCAGTACCAGAACGGGATGCGTCCACCCACGGGCTTCGGCTCGATCGTGACGTTGTCGAATTTGAAGATGCCGTCGTCGTAGGTGACGTCGTTCTCGGTGAACACCCGACGCAGGATCTCGGCGTTCGAGCGGACCATCTCCACCCGATCGAGGTCGCCCCAGCCGATCGCGTCGAACTCGTGGTCGAAGGTGCCGGCACCGAAGCCGAGGATCAGGCGCGGGCCGAGCAGCTGGGTCATCGTGCCGGCCATGAGGGCGGTGACGAGCGGGTGGCGGAACGGGATGAGCGATCCGGTGCCGAGTTCGATCTTGTCGGTGACGGCACCGATGGCGGTGAGGGTCGTCAGCGCGTCGTAGAACGTGCGGTTCGGCTTCTCCATCTCGCCGTGCGGTTCGAACACCAGGTGATCGCGCACCCAGACGGAGTCGAATCCGAAGCTCTCTGCGAGCTTCGACCCCTCCAGGAGCTTCTCCTTGCTCGCCTCCTCGCCGAAGTGCGGCAGCAGCAGTCCGAATTTCATGTCAGTTCCTCTCTGCGGCGAATGCCGCCCTGTCTTCCGCCGATGCGGCGAGCTTTCCGAATGTGCGGTCACCGACGACCTCGTCGCCGACGTAGACGTCGACGCCGCGCACGAGGGTGCGCTGGATGCGGGCGCTGATCGTGCGCCCGTCGTACGGGGTCCAGCCGATCTTCGACAGCACGCCGTCGTTCGTGATGGTCCACTCGTCGGCGAGGTCTGCGATGACGATGTCGGCATCCGCCCCGACCGTGAGGGAGCCCTTGACCCCCTCCAGGCCGAACTTGGCGGCGGGGATGTGAGCGACCATGTCGATCGCGCGCTGCAGGTCGAGCTCGCCCTTGTTCACGGCGTCGAGCATGAGCTCGTAGTAGTACTGGATGCCGGGGGTGCCGGTGTGTGAGCTCCACATCTGCGTCCACCCGACCTCCTTCTCCTCGCGCGTGTGCGGGGCGTGGTCGCTGGCGGCGATGTCGATCGTGCCGTCGCGCATGCCCTCCCAGACGGCGGCGCGGTTGTCGTCGGGCACCCAGTAGCTGAGCGCGTACGGGCCCAGCGTCTCGACGTCGTGCCAGGTCGACAGGAACGGCGCCCAGTGGTTGACCTCGCAGGTCACGTCGATGCCGTTCTGCTTCGCGCGACGCACGGCTTCGATCGAGCGCCGGGTCTGGATGTGCGCGATGTGCACCGGGCATCCGGAGGCCTCGGCGAGGCGCAGCACGACATCGATCGCCGTGTCCCAGATCACTCCCTCTCGGGCGGCGTAGGCGGAGGCGTAGCCCTCGGGGGTGTTCTCGCCCCGGGCGAGGTAGGCACCCTCGATGTAGTCCATGAGCGCCTGGTCGTGCGGGTGCACGATGAAGCGCTTGCCGGTCTGGGCGATGTGATCCATGATCTCGAGCAGGTGCCCGTGGTTGTGGATGCCCGTGCCGGAGGGGTGCGGGTAGTCACGGCCCGTGTCGACGACCATGTAGATCTTGTACGCCCGGATGCCCATCTCGCTCATGCCGGCGATCTGGTCGAACTTCGTCGGCGCCGGGTTGTGGTTCCAGTCGACGATCGACGATTCCTCGTACCGCTGGAACACGTCGGTCAGGGTCGCGACGTCGGTGGTCGGCGGCTTGAGGTTCGGCATCCCGAACATCGTGGTGACGCCGCCGGCCGCGGCCTGCACGCTCGTCGTGTAGATGTCGTCCTTGTGCTCGTAGCCCGGTTCGCGGGTGTGCACGTGCACGTCGACCATGCCGGGGAGCACGAGCTTGCCCGCGGCGTCGATCGTGCGCGCGGCGGTGATCTCGGTGCCCGCGGCCACGATACCGGCGACCTTGCCGTCGGCGACGAGCAGGTCGGCGACGACCGGACCTGCGGGGGTGACGACGGTGCCGCCGGTGATCTTCAGTTCCACGCTCATCGCGCGACCTCCTGCTTCTGAACGGATTCGGTGGTGAGGGACTCGCCGATCGCGGGCGACGGCGACGAACGGTGGACGAGATGCGCGGGGCGCACGTACCGGTCGAACCAGCCCACGATCACCGGGGTGGTCTGCTCCCAGTACGCGTCGTAGGCGGCGTAGTGGGTGGTGTGCCGCTGCATGATCAGCTGCTTCGGACCTCGCGCGGCCTCGTACAGCGCCTCGGCGTGATCGGTGGGCGTGGTCGCATCGCCCTCGACGCCGATCACGAGCAGCGGCGTTGTCAGACGAGCCGCCGCCTCGATGGGCCGGTAAGCGATGATGCCCTCGGCGCAGGCGAGCGGGACAGCGGTGGGGATGCGGTCATCGACGTCGGCCTTGATGGTCGTCGCTCGACGCTCGGCGGTGGGGATCATGATCTCCTCGCGCGGATGAACGATGCGCCCCTCCCCCGTGGCGACGCGCTGGCGGCGATCCTCCTCGAGCGACTTCTGGAAGTCGAGCCACTCGTACTCGCTGCGCATGCGGTGCAACCAGTCCTCGCCGTCGGCGACGGGCACCTGGCTGACGGCGGCCTTGATGCGCGGATCGGCGTCGGCGAGGAGCACTGCGTTCCCGCCTCCGGTGCCGCCGGTGCCGAAGACCCCGATCGCGTCGGCGATCACGTCGTCACGCGTGGTGAGGTAGGTCACGGCGTTCACCAGATCCTGCAGCTGCCAGGCCGGCGACAGGTAGCCGCGGTCACCCTCCGAGTCGCCGAAGCCGCGGTAGTCGATCACGAGCACGGCGAATCCGGCCTCGACGAGGGCTTCGTGATAGCGGACGTAGAGCTTGGCGTCCTTGAGCCCGAGCCAACCGGGACCCTGCACGATCGCGCGGTACGGACCCTCGTGATCGGGGGTGCGCCACACGGCGGAGATGCGCTGACCCTCGCTGAAGTACGAGACGGGTGTGGTCTGCATGGGTTCCTCTCGGCTGAACGCGGCGTCGCGATCGGCGATGTGCGCCGCTGCGGTGGGGCTTTCCCCATCTTCACCCATTTTGGATCCAGAATCCAGTATTGATTTGGATCCAGTATCCGCGATACCATGACCGCATCACGTCGGCCCGATTGGCCGACGCCGGTGGTCCCGACCTGGACTGCGAACGCGCTCTCTCTTGCGCCCTTCCCCTTCCTCGTCTTCCGGGAGAACCATGCCTGCCACCGCCCGCGCCCTCGGCGCCGCCCCCGTCCTCGCGCTCCTCCTCGCCGCCGGATTGAGCGGATGCGCCGGTGCGCCGGCAGCTCCCGCCGCTGCCGGCGATCCGAAACCCGTCGTGGTCGACAACTGCGGGACCGAGGTCTCGCTCGATTCCACGCCGCAACGAATCCTCACCGTCAAGTCATCGACCCTCGAGCTCGCGCTGGCCCTCGGGGCGGGAGATCGGATCATCGGCTCCGCCTTCTCCGACGGCCCCGTGCCGGACGACCTCGCAGCGAGCGCCGAAGACATCCCCGTCGTCTCCGACAAGGTGCCGTCGAAAGAGGCCGTGCTCGAGCTCGAACCCGATCTGGTGTTCGCCGGGTGGGAGTCGAACTTCTCGGTCGACGGCGCCGGCGAGCGCGCCGACCTGCACAAGCTCGGCATCACCACCTACGTCGCCCCCGCCGCCTGCAAAGCCGCCGGATACATGCCGGACCCGCTCACGTTCGACACCGTCTTCGATGGCTTCGCAGAAGCGGGCGAGCTGCTCGGCGAGGAAGAGGCGGCGGCCTCCCTGATCGCGCAGCAGCGCACGGAGCTCGCCGCGATCACTCCCGACGACCGCGGCCTCACGGCGTTGTGGTACTCGTCCGGCACCGACCAGCCCTTCGTGGGCGCAGGCATCGGTGCGCCCGAGATGATCATGTCTGCGGCCGGGCTCGAGAACGTGTTCGCCGACGTGCACGACACCTGGACATCGAGCTCCTGGGAGCTGATCGCCGAGGCTGACCCCGACGTGATCGTCCTGGTGGACGCCGCATGGAACACCGCCGCCTCCAAGATCGCGCTGCTCACCTCGAACCCCGTGACCGCGCAGCTCGACGCGGTGCGCAGCGAGCGGTTCGTGATCGTCGACTTCCCCGCGACCGAGGCCGGCATCCGCAACGTCGACGCCGTGCGGGCGATCGTGGCGCAGCTCGGAGAGCAGTGAGCGTCGCGGTTTCGCTGCGCACGGCGATCCCGGCCACCCCGGCATCCGCCCCTCGCCCGCGCCGCCGCACGGTCTCCGCGATCGCGGTGCTGCTGTTCGCCCTGGTCGGCAGCGTGGTCGCGGCGGTCGCGATCGGGCCGGCCGACATCACCCCGACCGAGCTCGTGGCGAGCGTGTGGTCGCACCTGACCGGGTCCGCCAGCGGGCTCACCCCCATCCGCGACGCGATCATCTGGGAGGGACGGGTGCCCCGCGTGCTCACGGCTGCCGCCGTCGGAGGCGGCCTGGCCCTGTGCGGCGCCGTGATGCAGGCTCTCACCCGCAACCCTCTCGCCGACCCCTACCTGCTCGGCCTGTCGTCGGGTGCGTCGACGGGCGCCGTGATCGTCATCGTGCTGGGGGCCGCGGTGGCGTTGCCGTTCGCGGCCTTCGCCGGTGCGCTGCTGGCCCTCGCGTTGACGCTCGGTCTCGCCCGCGCCGCCGGCTCCGCGGGCTCGACCGCGGTGGTGCTCGCGGGCCTCGCCGTGTCGGCCGTGCTGGCCGCCCTGACGAGCCTGGTGATCTTCTGGAGCGCGACGAACGACAGCTACCGCGAGATCCTCAGCTGGCTGCTGGGCTCGCTCGGCGGTGCGGGCTGGGCGGAAGCTGCTCTCGCCGGCGTTGCCGTGGCCGTGTGCGCCATCCCGCTGCTGGCTTCGGCGCGCCCCCTGGACAGTCTCGTGCTCGGCGACACCGCGGCCGAGGCACTGGGCGTTCCCGTCACCCGGGTGCGGGTGCTGCTGTTCGTGTGCACCGCACTGCTGACCGGAGCGCTCGTCGCGGTGAGCGGGTCGATCGGCTTCGTCGGGCTGATCCTCCCCCACGCCGTGCACGCGGCGGTCGGGGCCCGGCATCGCGCGCTGCTGCCGGTGTCGCTCCTCGCCGGTGCCGTGTTCCTCATCTGGGCCGACACCATCGCGCGCACGGTGTTCGAGCCGCGTGAGCTTCCGGTCGGGATCGTCACCGCTCTGATCGGCGGGCCGGTGTTCGCCGTGCTGATGCTGCGCATGCGGAAGAGCCGCCCATGACCGCCGTGCGCGAGGACGGACTCGACGCCCGCCGCATCCGTTTCGGACATGGCGGTCGGATCCTGTTCGACGACATGCACATCACCGCTCCCGGCGGTTCGGTGACAGCCCTGCTCGGTCCCAACGGCTCGGGCAAGAGCACGATGCTCCGCCTGATCGCCGGCACCCTGCGCGGCGAGGTCGAGACCCTCGCGCTCGACGGCGACTCCCTGACGGTGATGCGTCGCCGTGAGCGCGCTCAGCGCGTGGCCCTCGTGGAGCAGGAGTGGTCGGCCGCCGAGGGCATGACCGGACGCGACATCGTGGGGCTCGGCCTGCTCCCGCACCGCGGGTGGCTGTCGTTCGACGGCGCGGAGGCGGACGCCGCGGCCACCGAGGCGGCGATGCTCCGCGCCGGTGCACTCGAGTTCGCGGATCGTGATGCGGCGACCCTGTCCGGCGGTGAGCGCCAGAGGGTGAACCTCGCGCGGGCCCTGGCCCAGAGGCCGACCTTGCTGCTGTGCGACGAACCGACGAACCACCTCGACATCCGGGCGCAGCTGGACGCCCTCGCGCTTCTCGACCTCCTCGCGCGCGACGGCATGACGGTGCTGGCCGCGCTCCACGACCTCAACCACGCCGCGGCCTTTGCCGACCGGGTCGTGGTGATCGCCGACGGCCACGTGCAGGCCGCAGGTTCCCCGCAGAGCGTGCTGACGCGCGAGCTCATCGCCCGCGTCTGGCGCGTCGACGCCGAGGTGCTGTCACGCCCTGGCAGCGACCGCCCGCTGATCGTGTTCGACGCGGAGCACGCACTCGCACGCTGATCGGAACCGTATGGCCGCAGCCTCAGCCGGCCTCGGCGGAGGCGAACTGCGGGACCACGACGAATGAGCCCAGTCGGTGCGCGAGTGCTTCCGCCTCGGCCTCCTGATCCGCCTGCTGATCCGCCTCCTGCGGAGAATCGGCGAACGCGGCGGATCCGGCACCCCCGCCCACTCCCGCCAGAACACAGGCCTGCGCGGGCTTTCGAAGCTGGTCGAAAGTCATGGGCAGGCTCTCGCAACGCGCATGTCCGCACAGCAGATGCGCGAGCTCGTGGATCACCACGTGCAGGCGGAACCACTGAGGATCGGCCCGGCGGACCGGGATCCTCGCCCGGTCACCGTCGAGGAGAACGAAGCGCGGGACCGCGTGCCATTCCTCCTCGTTCAGCACCTCGACCTCGATGTCCAGCCTCAGCAGGGCGGACGCTCGTTCCAGGATGCACTGCACACTCGTGCCGCACTCGACCTCCAGCTCTTCGAAGAGTCGATCCACTCGACTTCGACCACTCACGATTCCCTCACCCCTCGCAAAGCCCGGCCCCCTTTCGGCCGGACAACCCTCACAGTGAAGAGACGAAGGTGAGGGCCCAGTCATTACGCCGAAACTCTGAGAACTTTCGGCCAGTCTTTTCGCGCCTCGGACTACGACTTTTGGGTCAGATCGTGCACAGCGAGGCCGTTCGAGGCCGAATCGACCGCGAACGGGGCAGTCGTGGCCGAGTCGAGCGCTGCCGAGTCGTACGCTGCGGAGTCGAGCGTTGCCGAGTCGAGCATTGCCGAGTCGAACGCTGCGGCGGCGAGAGCGACGGCACCGTCGAGGTCGCGCATCCACAGGGGATGCACCGGCGCACGCAGCCCGGTCGACTCGACACCGTCGGCGAGAGATGCGTCCTCCTCGGCGAGGAGCCAGGTGTCGAGCAGTCCGCCCCCCGCGCGCGCACCGTAGTGGCGTCCCACCGCATCCGCGGTCGCGGCAAGACCGACGGCCGCGAGGCAGGCATCGGCCATGCCGCGCACCGGAGCACCGGCGATGATCGGCGATACCCCGACCACGGCGGCGGAAGCGGTGCGGACGGCATCGGCGATGCCGGGAACGGCGAGGATCGGCCCGAGCGAGACCACCGGATTCGAGGGGGCGAACAGGATGACGTCCGCCGCGGCCAGCGCCTCGCGCACACCGGGTGCCGGTTCGGCATGCGCGATGCCCGGCCAGTCGAACCCGTGCGCGGGAAGGGCAGCCCGATGCCGGGTCCACCACTCCTGGAAGTGCATCCGCCCCTGGTCGGTGGTGACGTGGGTGTCGACCTCCGCATCCGTCATGGGCAGCAGCCGCACCCCGAGCGACCACCGGGACGCGAGGCGGTCGACCACCTCGGTCACCGTGGCGCCATCGCGAAGCCAGCCCGTGCGGGCGATGTGCGCACCGAGGTCGAGGTCGCCGAGCGTGAACCACGGCCAGCCGGCGCCCCACGCGTGCAGCTCGACGGCGACGCGTTCGCTCTCCCCCGCCCTGCCCCAGCCACGTTCGGTGTCGTTGATGCCGGCGAGCGCGTAGATCATCGAGTCGACGTCGGGTTGCAGCCGCAGGCCGCTGAGCCACAGGTCGTCGCCGGTGTTGACTATCACGGTGATCTCGGCGCACGTCCCTCCCGCCGTGTCGGCCCACCGTCGCCGTGCGGTCTCGCGCACCCCGACCACGAACTTCGACCCGCCGACGCCGCCGGCGAGCACGACGATGCGCGGGGCGCGGGCGGTGTCGGCGGAGACGCCGGTCATGAGGCGAGCACCAGCGGTCGGTCCACGAGCGCCGCCGTGCGCGGGCCCAGGCCGGCACGGCGGGCGGCTCGGAGATGCTCGGCGTGATCGAGGTCGCGTCGGAGGCCGCTCAACACGGGGAACCCGACTTCGGTGAACCCGGCCGCACGATGCGCGGAGGCCGAATCGGCACCGAAGCAGGGAGTGAGGTCGAAGCCCGCCCGCGCCGTGGCGAGCACGGTGCCGGTTCCTTCGGCATCGGGGACGAACGCGCGAGAGTGGGACGAGGCGAATGCGAGCGCCCTGGCCAGTTCGTCCGGACGCAGCGCCGGCAGGTCGCCGAGCATCACGGCACGCGGGCGCATGTCGGGTGCCGCGTTCACGCCGAGCCCGATCGCCGCGGTCAGCCCTTCGCCGCGGTCGCGCACCAGGCGCACCCGCGGCAGGAGGCGCAGAGAGGTAGCCGTGACCTCGTCGCTCGTGACGACGATGACCTCGGCGACGCGCTCGCACGCCGCGGCGGCTTCGACCGTGTCGAGCGCGATCGCCCGGGCGAGCGGTTCGCGATCGACGCCGGGGATCCGCAGCCGCGACTTGCCGATCTCGGCGCGCTTGACCGGGATCACCACGACCCACTCGCGCGCGGGCGCTCCCGGTAGCGGCACCCCGATTCCCGAACCGCGGATCATGTCACCCTCGTCAGCCGCGAAGCCCGGCGGCGGTGTCGCGCAGCCGCGGCGCGATGTCGCGCTCGAAGAGCTGCAGGAACCGGCGCTGGTCGTGGCCCGGCGCATGGAAGACGAGGTGGTTGAAGCCCCAGTCGATGTACTGCTGAATCTCGGCGGCCACGGCATCCGGGTCGTTCCCGACGATCCAGCGCTTCGCGATCGTCTCCAGCGGCAGCGCGTCGGCGGCCTTCTCCATCTCGACCGGGTCGGTGATGTCGTGCTTCTGCTCCTTCGACAGCGACAGCGGAGACCAGAAGCGGGTGTTCTCCAGCGCCGCCTCGCGGGTCTCCTCGTACGACAGCTTGATCTCGATCATCCGGTCGTAGGTGTCGAACGAGCGCTCGGATTGCTCAAGCCCCTCCTTCACCGCGGGCAGCAGCTGGTCGACGTAGAGCTCCTGGCCCTTCCCCGACGTGCAGATGAAACCGTCGCCCGCACGGCCGGCGTAGCGCGCCACCATCGGTCCGCCCGCGGCGATGTAGATGGGGATGCCGCCCTCGGGCCGGTCGTAGATCGAAGCGTCGTGCGTCGAATAGTACTCGCCGTCGAAGTTCACCCGGTCGCCCGACCACAGCGCCCGCATCAGCCGCACCGATTCGCGCAGCCGCGCATAGCGCTCCTTGAACTCCGGCCATTCCTGCTCCCCCGCGCCCTGGAATCCGGTGGCGATCTCGTTCAGCGCCTCACCCGAGCCGACGCCGAGGATGATGCGGTCCTGGTACAGGCAGCCCAGGCTCGCGAACGCCTGCGCGAGAACGGCCGGGTTGTAGCGGAAGGTCGGGGTGAGCACCGAGGTACCGATGCGGATGCTCGACGTGCGCTCTCCGACCGCCGCCATCCAGGTGAGCGAGAACGGCGCATGCCCGCCGGTGTGCCGCCAGGGCTGGAAGTGGTCGCTCGCGAACACGGACTGCATGCCGTGCGCCTCTGCCGCGACCGAGATCTCGACGAGCTCCCGCGGGTCGAACTGCTCCGCGCTGGCCTTGTATCCGAGGGTCAGTGTCATGTCGCATCCTTCTGTTCGGGTTCCTGCTGTTCGTGTGCGCGGAGGTCCGCCAGTGCTGCGGCGTGTCCGTCGCGGTATCCCTGATCGAGCGCTTCGGCGGTGCCCAGCCAGAAGAGGTCCCGCTCCGAGCCGCGCACGATGCTCGACGCACCGGGGAGGGTGAGGGGTCCGACGAGATCGGCGCGCCCGCGCACCACGGCGACCGGATTGCCGCTGGCCTTGCCCTTGACGAGGTCTGCGGCGGCGGCGAGCTCGTCGGCGACGCAGGGGGTCGTGACGCTGAGCACCTTGCCCGCCTGGTCGGTGGTGCCGCGGAGGTCGGCGATCATGCGCACTCCCCCACCGCCGATCGCCACATCGGTCTGTCCTTCGCGCCAGGGACGGCCGAGGGTGTCGCTGAGGATCACACCCACCTCGGCACCCGTCGCCGCGCGCAGCCCCGCGGCGAGCGCACGGGCCGAACCGTCGGGGTCTTCGGGCAGCAGCAGCACCCAGCCGTCGGGGGTGTTGCTGGCGTCGACGCCCGCAGCCGCGGCGACCATGCCGAGGCGGTTCTCGACGATGCGCATGGTGTGCCCGTCGAACGTGCGGGAGGCGACGAGGCGCACGGTCTCGGCGGTGATCGCCTCCTCGCGGTCGGTGGCCTGCACGTAGCGACCCTCGGCCTTGGAGACGATCTTCGAGGTGACGACGAGGATGTCGCCGTGGGCGAGCTCGACGCCGGTCGCGAGGATCAGGGCCACGAGGTCGTCGCCCGGCTGCACCTCGCCCATGCCGGCGAGAGCGAAGACGGTGATCGCGGGGGCGCTCATGCGTGCACCTTCGGCAGCACGTCGCGGCCGAAGACCTCGACGAACTCCCGCTGGTCGGGCCCGACGTTGTGCAGGTAGATGCGGGTGAAGCCGAGGTCGGCGTAGCGCTGGATCTGCGCGCGGTGCACGTCGGGGTCGGCGGAGACGAGCATCGACGCGCGCATGTCGTCGGCCGTCACTCCGCGCACGAGCTGCTCGAAGTCGTAGGGCGAGCGCACGTCGCCGCGGCGCATCCGGAGTCCGGCGATCGGCCATTCGGTGAGCGCGTTCGCGAGGGCCTGCTCCTCGGTCGGCGCCCAGGAGAGGCGCAGCTGGAGCACCTTCGGGAGAGCGTCGGGGTCATGGCCCGCCTCCCGTGCTCCTTCGGCGAACCGGGCGAGCAGCGGGTCCAGGCGCTCCACCTCGGCCGACGTCGTGATCAGGCCGTCGGCGTTCCGGCCGGCGCGACGTGCGGTGGCTGGGCCCGCGGTGGCGACGTAGACCGGCGGCGCGGTGGGCGGCATCGTCCAGAGCCGGGTCGACTCCATCCGGAAGTGCTCGCCGCGGTGCCGGGTGTCGCGACCGGCGAGCGAGGCGGTGAAGAGCTTGCGGATCAGGTCGACGGCTTCGAACATGCGGTCGATGCGCTCGGCGGGTTCGGGCCAGTAGTCGCCGACGATGTGCTCGTTCAGTGCCTCTCCCGATCCGACGCCGAGCCAGGCCCGCCCCGGGTAGAGCGTCGCCAGGGTCGCCGCGGCCTGCGCGACGACGGCCGGATGCGTGCGGAATCCCGGCGTCGTGACTCCGGGGCCGAGGTCGCCGGTGGTGTGCGCGCCGATCGCGCCGAGCATGGTCCACACGTGCGCGGCGTTGCGGTGGCGGGGAAGCCAGGGCTGGAAGTGGTCGGTGGCCATGATCCCGCGGAACCCGTGGGCCTCGGCGAGGACGCAGTTCTCGATCACGGCGGTCGGCTCGATCTGCTCGAGCATCGCGGCGTACCCGATGTGCATGTCGGCCTCCTCACCTCTGCTGTTCCTATTGAATGGATACTGGATCCAAAAGTCAAGAGCGTCGCGGAGACGTGCCTTCGCGCCCGGTACGGGGCGCGAGGGCGCGACGCCGCTCAGCGCTTCTGCCGCTGCACCGCCAGGGTCACCGTCGCCGATTCTCCTGCCGGGACCGGAGGCGCGGCGAGGTCAGGGAGCCCCGCGGCGACGGGCTTGCGGGCCCGACCGATCGCTCGGCGAGAGAGCGCCCACTGCAGGCCGTAGCCGATCGCGAACACCATCAGCGTGAAGATCAGCGCCATCGCCGCTCCCTGATCCGGCGCATAGAGCTGCGCGGAGCGCGGGTTGATCATGGCGTAGATGTACATCGACAGCGGCCGCGACGACGGGGTCGCCAGGAACGCCGGGAGGGTGAACTCGTTGGTGCCCAGGATGAACATCTGGATCCACACGGCCATCACGGTGGGCATCAGCAGCGGCGCGATGATGCGGCGGAACCCCTCGAAGCGGCTCGCTCCACTGGTGAGGGCGGCCTCTTCCAGCTCGGGCCGGATCTGCAGCGTCGCACTGTACGACGAGCGGTACGCGATCGACACCCGGTAGGAGTAGGCGATCACGAGAGCGAGCAGCGTGCCCGCGATCGGGATGTAGGGGTTGATCACCATGAAGGTGAGGAACATCGCGAAGCCGGCGATGGTCGCGGGGATCGCGACCGACGACGAGGCGAACAGGTCCATGGCCTTCACCCACCCGGTCTTCTTGCTGCGGGCGATGCCATAGGCGAGCACGGTGGCGAACACCACCGCGATCGTGGCACTGCCGCCCGCGATGATGACCGTGCGTCCGAGCGACACCCAGAACTCCGGGTCGGCGAGCACCATGCCGAAGGCGCCGAAGTCGGTGCTGCCCAGCATCGCATCGATCGAGAATGCCACAGGGTACGGGGTGATCGCCGCCCACAGCAGGGCCAGCAGCGGGAGGATGCCGGTGAGCAGCACGAACACGGCGACCAGCAGCATGACCGGGATCTTCCACGGCCCCATGCGCATGGTCGACGGCCGGAAGCCCTTGCCCGACACCGACGCCCTTCGCTCGGCGTTGCGCGTGGCCCGCAGATAGATCGCGAAGGCGATGGTCGTGATCACGAGGAACACCAGTCCCCACGCGGCGGCCAGACCGTACTGGGGCAGTTCGCCCGCGTTGGAGCTGATGAGCGTCCAGAGTTTGAGGGCGAAGATGTCGCGCCCCGACTCCTGGCCGAACAGCAATGGCACCTCGAGGCTGCCGAGGCCCAGGATGAAGGTGAGCACGGTGACGCCGAGAAGGCCCGGCCAGAGCATCGGCAGCGTCACCCGACGCAGGGTCTGCGGCCAGGAGGCCCCGGACACCCGCGCCGACTCCTCGAGCGAGCCGTCCATGTTCGTCAGGATGGGAACGATCATCAGGTACGGGAACGTGACGTTCGTGAGCGCCTGGATGAAGATCATGGTCGGGAACGCGTAGGGATCGATCGGCACGTCGCTCGCGAAGGGCAGCAGTCGCAGCATCTGGTTGAGCACGCCCGACTCGGGCGACAGCATCAGCAGGTAGGCCTGCGCCTTCACGATCGGCGGGATGATGTAGGGCACGATCACCAGCACAGAGATGAGGCGACGCCACGGGGCATCCGTGCGCACCGTGATCCAGGCGAGGCCGAACGCCATCAGGAGCGTGAGCAGCGTGGAGCCGCCCACGAAGGCACCGGTTGCGCCGAGCACGCCCCAGAAGTCCTCGCGCAACTGCCACAGGGTGACGAAGTTCTCGACACCCCATTTCGCCGACGAGACGCCGAAGGGCAGGAACGGACCACGGAACGCGGTGATCACCTGAACGATCAGCGGTACCGCGAGAAGGATGAAGATGACCGCGCCCGAGACGATCATCGCGATCGTCATCGTGGTGGGGCGCTTTCGCCCCGTGGTCCGTCCTGCCTTGAACATCGTTATCCGTTCAGCGCCTTGTCGGCGGCGTTGATCATGGCCTGCCAGTCGTCACGAGTGGCCTGCGTCTCGGTCTCGGCGCCGTTCTCGAGGCCGAGCAGCAGTGCGTCGGAGTTCGTCTTCATGAGCCCGGTGGACTCGGCGAACGTCGCGGCGGGGAGACCGGCGAACGGCACCTGGGTGCTGGCGAAGCGCTCGTCCGTCATACGGAGCGTGATCCAGTCGGGGTCGAACGCGTTCCACAGGGTCCACAGCGCCGCACCCGGCTTGTTCTTCGCGTCGGAGTTGACGCCGGAGAACTGCGCCCAGACCCCCGCGTGCTCGAACGGCGAGACCTGCAGCGCGGGGTTCGGGTTGAACAGCGTCTGGTTCAGCGCGATCGGCACGTCCCCACTCGACAGCGGAGCCCCCTGGTCCTCCAGCAGCTTCAGGTTGCCCGACGACATGAGGTCACCGATCAACGAGACCATCTTGTCTTCGCCCTCGGCCATGCCGTACCCGGCGAAGACCACCGCGTTGTAGCCGGCGACCGACACCTTGTCCTTGTACTCGGGGGCGAGCAGCCCGTCGAGAGTCTCGGGGACGGTGGTCACCTTGTCGGTGTTGTACTGGATCAGGGTGCCGTTGATGCTGTCGGGCATGAGCTCGGGGGCGCCGACGGTGAGGTACTCCTCCGGCACGCCGAAGCTCGCCCAGTCGACCTTCTCCCAGAAGCCCTCGTCGTACATCGCCGCCATCGAGGTGATCGAGCCGGACACCACGTCGGTATTGCGCGAGCCCGTGGCTTTGGCCGAGATGATCGCCGACGACAGGTTGTAGGTCAGACCCCTGGTCTCGACCTTGATGTCGGGGAAGCGCTTGTTGAACTGCTCGATCACGTCGGGCGACAGCTCGTACCAGTCCCAGATGACCAGGGTGCCGCCGTCGGCCTTCTTCGCCTCTTCGTAGAGGGCGTCGAGCTGCTTGTCGATCTCGGGCCAGTAGTCGTCGTAGAAGTTCTCGCAGCGGGTGATCGCCCCGATCTCGACCGCGTCGCAGGCGGCCGAGGCGGCGTCGCCCTCGAGTGCGCTGTCACCTCCGGCGGCCTCGCTCTGTGTGCCGCATCCGGTCAGGGCGAGCGCGAAGACCGCCGTGACGGCGACTGCTCCCAGTGTTCTCTTCATGATCTGAATGTCCTCTCTGACATCAGGTGTGTGATTGCGGGTGTCGTGCGGGTAGCGGGTGTGGTGCGGGTTGCGTCAGGCGCCCAGCACGCGGCAGGCGTGCGGGACCAGTTCGAGGAAGACCCTGCCGCCCTCGGGGGGTGTCTGAAGCGGTGCGCCCCGACCGACGATCGTGGCGACGGGCTCGCCGTCGGTGAGCACCTCGGCCTCGTACTCGACGATCTCGCCGAGGAACTCCACCCGCACGATGCGTACGGGAATGACGTTCGGGCGTTCGACGTCGGTCTCATGCCAGCGCACGGTCTCCGGGCGGAAGGTGAGCGTGACCTGGTCGCCCGCCGAGACGTCGTCGGGTACAGGCGTGTGCAACCGCGTGCCGAGCGCCTCGACCACCGCGTCGCCCGCGCCGTCGCGGTCGATCACCACGGCGGGGATCATGTTCGCGCGACCCACGAAGTCGGCCACGAACCGGTCGGCCGGCTGGTCGTAGAGCTCTCGGGGCGACGCCTCCTGCACGATGCGTCCGCCGTTCATGACCGCCACCCGGTCCGACATCGACAGCGCCTCGGACTGGTCGTGCGTGACGTACAGGGCACTGATGCCGAGGGTCCGCTGCAGGCTCCGCAGCTCGTTACGCATGGTGTCGCGCAGCTTGGCGTCGAGGTTCGACAGCGGCTCGTCGAGCAGCAGCAGCCTCGGGCGATGAGCGAGTGCACGGGCGAGGGCGAGGCGCTGCTGCTGACCACCCGACAGCGCGGTGGCCGGCCGCTGCGCGAGGTGGTCGAGCTGCACCAGCTCCAGCGCCTCCATCGCCCGCTTGCGCGCCTCCTGCTTCGGAAGGCGGGAGCCTGCGACCTGCAGCGGGAAGATCGCGTTGGCGAAGACGGTCATGTGCGGCCAGATCGCGTAGTTCTGGAACACCATGCCGATGTCGCGCTTGTCGGGTGACACGTGCTCGGTACCGGTCGACAGCACGCCGCCGTCGAGCGAGATCACACCGCCGTTGCTCCGCTCGAGGCCGGCGACGCAGCGCAGCGTGGTGGTCTTGCCGCAGCCCGACGGGCCCAGGAGCGAGTAGAACATCCCGGGCTCGATCGTGAACGTGACGTCCTTGACGACAGGAACCGTCGCGCCGTCGAGCTCATAGTCCTTCTTCAGGGCGTCGACGACGAGTCGTCCGCCTCCAGAGCTCGCCCTCATCGGAGTCCTCTCGTCCTTCTTCGTTCTGGATGTTGGATCCACTGCGATCGCCGCCATCATCGTCCCTCTCTCACAACAGAGCCCACCGGTTGCGGGGTGGCGGGTGCGCCCCAAGGTCGCGGCTTCTCGAAGAACACCACGACGATCGCGCACACCGCGAAGGCGATGGCCGAGAGCAGGAGCGACTGCGACATGGCCGTGGCCAGTCCGCTGCCGTCCTTCGCCGACAGCGCGCTCCCGGGGTGGATCGCCCCCGGCACGAAACCGGTGATGTGCGCGGCGAGCGTCACGTTCATCAGCACGGCCAGCAGCGCCGAGCCGATCACGGACCCCATCTGCCTGGTCGTGGAGTAGACGCCGGATCCCGCACCCGCCTGCGTGTGCGGGAGGTTGCGCGTGGCCGTGGAGGCGAGCGGGCCGAACATGCCGGACACGCCGACCCCGAGCAGAGCGGAGGGGAGCAGCAGGAGCCAGAAGGGAGCATCGAGCGTCATCGTCGCCGCATACCAGGCCATGGCCGCAGCCGAGACGACGAAGGCCGCGAAGGTCACCCAGCGCGGACCGATCCGGTCGCTCAGCTTGCCGACGAACGGCCCGAGCACACCCGAGACGACCGCCATCGGCGCGAGCATCAGCGCCGCGAGTGTCGGGTCGAGGCCGCGGGCGACCTGGAAGTAGAAGGCGAGCGGAACCGGCATCGCCGTGATGCCGACACCGACGAGGAAGATCGTGGCGTTCGCGACCGAGAAGTTGCGGTCGCGGAAGAGACTCAGGGGCATCAGGGGCTCTGCGCGATTGAAGCGCTGCCACACGACGAAGAGCACCAGGAGCACGGCGCCTGTGACGATGACGCCCCACACCGTGACCGGACCGAACATCACCCCCCAGTCGTAGACCTCGCCCTCCTGGATGCCGAACACCAGCAGGAACAGGCCGAGTCCGGACAGCGCGACGCCGATCCAGTCGAAGCGGTGCGGATGCCCCTCGAGATCCGGCACCAGACGCCAGGCGACGACGAAGGCGACGATCCCGACGGGCACGTTCACGAAGAAGATCCACTCCCAGCCCACCGTGTCGGTGAGCACGCCGCCGAGGATCGGCCCGACGAGCGTCGCCAGTCCTCCGACCGCGCCCCACGCCCCCATGGCCTGACCGCGACCACGCGGGGGGAAGACCCGCGCGATGATCGCCATGGTCTGCGGCGTCATCAGGGCGGCGCCGAATCCCTGCACGGCTCGGGCCGTGATGAGCATCTCGATGCTGCCGGCCAGGCCGCACGCGAGCGAGGCGAGGGTGAACAGCACGAGCCCGACGAGATAGACCCGCTTGGGGCCGAACCGGTCGCCGAGCCTGCCGGTCACCAGCAGGGGGACCGCGTAGGCGAGCAGGTAGGCGCTGGTGACCCAGATCACCGTGGTCAGGTCGGCGTCGAACGCCGCGAGGATGACCGGGTTGGCGATCGCCACGATCGTCGTGTCGACGAGGATCATGAAGAAGCCGATGCACAGCGCCCACAGGGCCGGCCAGGGCCTAACTGTCTGAGTCATGGATCGCTTTCGGGAGGGATCGTCAGGGGTCGGGAGCCGGTGTCCGTCCGCTCAGCCCCTTATGTGGAGGACGGACACCGGAGTTTCCGGGAAGCGGTCAGCTCTCGGCGGCGGGGATGCCGACGACGGGTTCACCCAGCAGCGGGGTCGAGACCGCGTAGATGCCGTGGTTGGCGAAGAGCCAGATCAGGTTGCGATCCCACTCGACGAAGATGCCGTGCACGGGGGCGGCGAGGTCGTCGTCGTCCTTGAGGCCGATCGGCGGCACGAAGTACGCACCGACCTTGGGGTTCTCCGGGTCGCGCACGTCGAAGATCTGCAGCCCCGCGGCGTAGAACGCGTAGGGGATGACTCCGCCGTGCGGCGTGCCCGTGTTCGTGAAGTAGCCCGAGCGCTTGGGACCGAACGATCCACGGCGCTGCGCCCAGTCGGTGAACGCGGCCTCGGCCGGCGGCGTCGGACGAGGGAGCGTGCGCACCACCCGCGGGTTCGCCGGGTCGCTCACGTCGATCTGGTAGATCTCCTTGGCCGGCTCGTAGCAGTCCGTGTTCATCGGGTAGCCCGAGACGTAGACGTAGCCCGTCTCCTCCACCTGGGTCGTGTCGACGTTGTCACCCTCGGTGCCGGCGACACTGACCGGAAGATGGCACCAGCCGACGTGGTGGATGTTCGCGGGATCGGACACGTCGAGCACGAAGAAGCCCTGACCGCCCTGGGCGGCGTAGCCGTACTTCCACCCCGACTCGACCGAGCGCGGCAGGAAGATGCCCATGCGCGAGCCGAACCACGAGGTCTTGTTGTTCCAGCGCTCGTTGTCGGCGAGGTACTCGGAGTCCGCCTCCTCGCCGGCACGGGAACCGGGTACCCACCAGTTCGAGAGCAGCTCGGGCTTCGCCGGGTCGGAGACGTCGTAGGCCGCGTGCCCCGCCGTCCACAGCGTGGTCTTGTACGGCTGGTTGGTGAAGGTGTTGTCGGGCGCGGTCGCCACGAAGAGGTACTTGTCGCCGTAGTAGACCGGCAGGTCGAGCACGCCGTTGCCCTCCTGGATCTCGTCCGGCCCGTGGTTCGGATCGGTCGAGACCTCGGTGAGGAGGGTCCAGTCGCGCGGGCTCGGGCCGTTCATCTCCCAGGTGCGGAAGCCGCGCAGGCCCTCCCACTCCTTCAGCTGGCCCTCGACGGTGTCGTCGATCCACTTGTTGGCGACGCGCCCCTTGAGGAAGTACCGCGGGGTCTCGCTCGCCTGGATCGCGATGTGCTTTCCGAGCTTCTGATTCCACTGCACCGTGGTGGCGCCGAACTGCGGGCGGGGGTCGTCCCAGCCCCACTGCTCCTCGTCGACGATCGTCAGGTCGCGCGGGTCGGTGATGTCGTAGAGCTTCCAGTGGTTGCCGCCGCCGTAGTGCAGCATGAGGCGCCGGCCGTCCCAGTCGTAGATGCACTGCCACGAGTGGCTGGTGTTCACCACGATCGGATAGAACGCCTCGGCGGTCGCGTTGAGCGCGTAGGTCTCGGGGTCGCGGTAGTCGAGCTGCCCCGGCCAGTCGATGAAGACGTCGCGCGGGACGGAGGGCGTGTGCGCCGGCGGCAGGAAGGTGCCGTCGGGCTGCATGCCCCAGCTGGAGGGATCGGGATCGGCCGGTTCACCCTCGACGCGCTGGAAATCCTCCGGACGGTACTTCTTCGCATCGGGCACGTAGGGAGAGCCGGCCATGTCGCCTCCATTGGCTGAATCGGGTGAGATCGTCACGACGTGGTGTCGTTCTCATCAGGTTCACCCTGTGGGAGCGATGCTGTCCAATATCCATACGGGTCAGAGCTATGACCGTTCGGGCATATCAGCCGGCGAAGCGCGGCTCCGTCTGCGCGTACTCGCGCTCGAGCTCCGCCAGGCGTGCGCCCTCTTCGCGCAGATGCGCCAGCAGGGCGGATGCCGCGGGCGAGGGGGCCCGGTCCTTCGGCACCGTCACGCCGACCGAACGGCGGATGGAGCTCAGCGGCGTGGGCAGGATCCGCAGCTCGCGGTCGTCGACGGCGATGAACATCGGCAGCGCAGCGATCACGTCGGTCGAGATCAGCAGGGTGCGCAGGGTCAGCATGGACGTGCACTCGACGCGGTCGGGCGGCAACGGGAGCCCCTCGTGGAAGAAGACGGCTTCGAGCTCGGCCCGCAGCGCCGTCTGGGCGACCGGGAAGATCCACGGATACGCGATCAGCTCCGCGAGGGAGTTCGCCTTGACGCCGCCGAGGACCGGATGCCCGGCCCGGGCGACCAGGCGGATCGGCTCCTGATGCAGTCGCTCCTGCTCGAGCCGCACCGGCACCGTGGGCGAGAGCCGTCCGACCGTGAGGTCGAGGTCGCCCGCGAGCAGCAGCTGCTGCAGGGTATCCGGTGTGCCCTCGCGCACCACGACGGTCAGCCGCGGGTGCTCGGCCTTCAACGCGGCGATGGCGCGCGGCAGCAGCAGGTTCGACCCCGCGAGGTGCGTGCCGACCGTGACCGTGCCCAGCTGCCCCGACTGCAGCAGCCGCACCTCCTCCCCCGCGGCGCGCAGCTCGGCGAGCACGGAGCGCGCACGCTCGATGAAGGAGTGCCCGTACTGCGTGGGCCTGACTCCGCGCGGCAGCCGTTCGAACAGCGGCACGCCCAGCACCTCCTCGACCTCGCGGAGTCCGCGGGTGACGACGGGCTGGGTGATGTGCAGCGATTCGGCGGCGCGCACCAGGGTGCCCTCGTCGGCGATGGCGGTGACGAGGACGAGGTGACGGATCTTGACCCGTCCGTCGAGCAGTCGATCGGTGACCATGATCCGGACTATAGCCGTACGGGCATGGCAATGCATCAAGAGAGTATTTGTCGGCATCCCTCGAACCTTCCTAGCCTGAGCCCATGCCTTCCGAGACGATGACGCCTCCCCTCCGTGCCGCCGAGCAGGAGCGGGCGCCCCGCGCGATCCACAACATGATCGCCGGCGAGCGCGTGGAGGGCATCGGCACCTTCACGAAGATCAGCCCGGTCGACGGATCGATCATCGCCGAGGTGCACGAGGCGGGCACCGAGCAGGTGGACCGCGCCGTGGCGGCTGCCCGCGCGGCGTTCGACGGACCGTGGGGGCGGATGACCGTCGCCGAGCGCGCCCGTCTGCTGCGCGGGGTGGCCGACGCGATCGACCGTCGGGCCGACGAGCTCGTCGCGGCCGAGGTGGGCGACACGGGCAAGCCCGAGGCCCTGGCCCGCGACCTCGATGTGGCGCGCGCCGCTGCGAACTTCCGCTCCTTCGCCGACACGGTCTCGACCGCCGGACTCGACTCGTTCCTGACCGAGCTGCCCGACGGCCGCCGCGCACTCAACTACGCGGTGCGCAAGCCACTCGGGGTCGTCGCCGTGATCGTGCCGTGGAACCTGCCCCTGCTGCTGCTCACGTGGAAGCTGGCTCCGGCCCTCGCCACCGGCAACACCGTCGTCATCAAGCCCTCGGAGGAGACGCCGTCGTCGGCCACCCTGCTGGCCGAGATCCTCGCCGAAGCGGGTGTCCCCGCCGGGGTGGTCAACGTCGTGCACGGCTTCGGCGCAGGCTCCGCGGGCGAAGCGCTCACGTCGCACCCCGGCATCGACGGGGTCACCTTCACCGGCGAGTCGTCCACCGGTTCCGCGATCATGCGGGCGGTCGCACCGAGGGTGCGTCCCGTGTCGTTCGAGCTGGGCGGCAAGAACGCCGCGCTGGTCTTCGCCGACGCCGACCTCGACGCCGCGGTCGCCGGCCTCGCCCGCTCGACCTACCTCAACACCGGCCAGGTCTGCCTGTGCACCGAGCGCATCTACGTGCAGCGCGCGGTCTTCGACGACGTGGCGGCCGGTCTCGCCGAGCACGCCGCCCGCCTGCGTCTGGGGCGCCCGGAGGATCCGGCGACGACCACCGGTCCGCTCATCTCCCAGGCCCACCGCGACAAGGTGCGCTCCTACTTCGACCTCGCCGTCGCCGAGGGCGCGACCGTGCTCGCTGGCGGTGGCATCCCGACCCTGGGCGACGGACTCGACGGCGGGTCCTGGATCGAGCCCACTCTGTGGACAGGCCTCGACAACAGCCACCGCACCGTGCGCGAAGAGGTGTTCGGTCCCGTCGCCGCCCTCATCCCCTTCGACACCGAGGAGGAGGCGGTCGCGCTCGCGAACGACACCGACTACGGGCTCGCCGCCGTCACCTGGACCACCGATCTCACCCGCGGACACCGCGTGGCCCAGCAGATGCGCACCGGCATGTCGTGGGTCAACACCTGGTACCTGCGAGACCTGCGCAGCCCGTTCGGCGGTGTCGGGCTCTCCGGCATTGGCCGCGAGGGCGGGCACCACTCGCTGGAGTTCTACACCGAGCCGACGAACGTGTGCGTGCAGCTGTGACCGGCCTCCCCGACGCCGTGCACCTGGCGGACGAACGGCTGCGGCTCGCGGCCGAGTCCGCACGCCCGTGCGCACCGGTGCGCGACCTTCTCGGCGAGACTGATCAGGATGCCGCGTACGCGGTGCAGTCGCTCGGCATCGCGCGCCGTCTCGACGATGGCCGCCGCATCGTCGGGCGCAAGATCGGCCTCACCTCCCCCGCCGTGCAAGCGCAGCTCGGGGTGGACAGCCCCGACTACGGCGTGCTGCTGGATGACATGATGTTCACCGACCGCGAGCCGATCGACCTCGCACGCTTCCTGCAACCGCGCGCCGAGGCCGAGGTCGCCTTCGTGCTGGGCAGCGACCTCGACTCCCCCACCACGCACGTCGCCGAGGTGATCCGTGCCACGGAGTTCGTGCTGCCCGCGATCGAGGTCGTCGACTCCCGCGTGGCCGGGTGGGACATCCGCATCACCGACACCATCGCCGACAACGCCTCCAGCGGGGCGGTCGTGCTCGGCACCACGCCGCGACGCCTCGACGGCTTCGACCTGACCGCGCTCGGCATGTCGCTCGACCGCGAGGGGCGACCGGTCTCGACGGGGTCGGGTGCCGCGTGCCTCGGCAGCCCCGTGATCGCCGTGGCGTGGTTGGCGCGTGAAGTCGCCCGCCGCGGACAGCCGCTGCGCGCGGGCGAGGTGATCCTCTCCGGGGCCCTCGGCCCTATGGTCGACGCGACCGCGGGGGTGTTCCGCGCGCGGCTCGACGGTCTCGGCGAGGTCTGTGCCGACTTCGTCGGCGCGGCATCCGGAACGACAACGGAAGGGGCTGCGGCATGACCGTCGGCATCGCCATCATCGGCTCGGGCAACATCGGCACCGACCTGCTCATCAAGGTCAAGCGGCTCTCGACCACGCTGCACGTGGTCGCTATGGCCGGGATCGACGAGCAGTCCGACGGCCTCGCCCGCGCGCGACGGCTCGGTGTCGCCACCACCCACGAGGGCGTGGACGGGCTGATCGCGATGCCCGAGTTCGCCGATGTCGAGCTCGTGTTCGACGCGACCTCGGCCGGAGCCCACGCCCGCAACGACGCGCTCGTGCGCAACGCCGGACGCCTCATGGTCGATCTGACCCCGGCGGCGATCGGCCCCTATGTCGTGCCGGTCGTCAACCTCGAAGCGCATCTCGGTGCGACCAACGTGAACATGGTCACCTGCGGTGGCCAGGCCACGGTGCCGATGGTGGCAGCGGTGTCGCGCGTCGCCCCGGTGGCCTACGCCGAGATCGTCGCCTCCATCGCCTCGAAGTCGGCCGGCCCCGGAACCAGGGCGAACATCGACGAGTTCACCGAGACGACCGCCCGTGCACTGGAGGTGATCGGCGGCGCCGACCACGGCAAGGCCATCATCGTGCTCAACCCCGCCGACCCACCGCTCATCATGCGCGACACGGTCTTCTGCCTGGTCGAGGGCGACCCCACCTCTCTGGATCGCGATGCCGTGAGCGCCTCGATCGCCGACATGGTCGCCGACGTTCAGGCCTACGTCGGCGGATATCGGCTCAAGCAGCAGGTGCAGTTCGATGCGGTCGACGAGGCCTACGTGCCCGCACTCGACCGGCCGTTCCGCGGCACGCGCGTGAGCGTCCTGCTGGAAGTCGCCGGCGCCGGCCACTATCTTCCGGAGTACGCGGGCAATCTCGACATCATGACCTCGGCAGCCCTTCGCACGGCCGAGCGACTCGTCGCCCAACGGACAGGGGTTTCCGCATGACCACCGCTCCTCCCCGCGTGTACGTGCAGGACGTCACCCTCCGCGACGGCATGCACGCCATCGGCCACGGCTACACCACCGACCAGGTGCAGGGCATCGCCCGTGCTCTCGAAGCCGCGGGCGTCGATGCCATCGAGGTCGCTCACGGCGACGGCCTCGGCGGATCGAGCGTGGCCTACGGACAGGGCGCGCACACCGACTGGCAGTGGATCGAGGCGGCGGCAGAGGTGCTCGACCGTGCCGTGCTGACCACCCTGATCCTGCCCGGCATCGGCACGATCGACGACCTCGCCCGCGCCCGCGACCTGGGTGTCGCGAGCGTGCGGGTCGCGACGCACTGCACCGAGGCCGACGTCGCGATCCAGCACATCACCTGGGCGCGCGAGCACGGCATGGATGTCTCGGGCTTCCTGATGATGAGCCATCTCAACGACCCGCACGGCCTCGCCGAGCAGGCGAAGATCATGGAGGCGGCGGGAGCGCACTGCGTGTACGTCACCGACTCGGGCGGACGCCTCACGATGCGCGACGTGGCCGAGCGCGTCGATGCCTACCGCGAGGTGCTCGACCCCGGCACGCAGATAGGCATCCACGCGCACGAGAACCTGTCGCTGAGCGTGGCCAACAGCGTCACGGCCGTCGAGCACGGCGTGTATCGGGTCGATGCCTCGCTCGCAGGGCAGGGCGCCGGGGCGGGCAACTGCCCGATCGAGGCCTTCATCGCGGTGGCCGACCTGCTCGGCTGGGAGCACGGCTGCGACCTGTTCGCGCTGCAGGATGCGGCGGAGGAGCTGGTGCGTCCGCTGCAGGGCCGCCCCGTTCGCGTCGACCGGGAGACCCTCACTCTGGGCTACGCGGGGGTGTACTCGAGCTTCCTGCTGCACGCCGAGCGCGCAGCGGAGAAGCACGGCCTCGATGCCCGTGACATCCTCGTGGAGTTGGGACGCCGCCGCATGGTCGGCGGCCAGGAGGACATGATCGTCGACGTCGCTCTCGACCTCGTCGCCGCACGCTCGGGGGTGACCGCATGACCGCCGACGCCGTGTTCGCCGCCGCTCTCGACACCGCCCAGCGCACCGCGACCGCCATCAGCCAGCTCTCCTCGACCGAGGAGGTCGGGCTCGACACCGCGTACGCCACACAGCACGCGCTGATCGCCCGCCGACTCGCCCGCGGCGAGCGCGTCACCGGCCTCAAGCTCGGCTTCACGAGCCAGGCGAAGGCGCAGCAGATGGGCGTGCACGATGTGATCATGGGCACCCTCACCGATGCGATGCGCCTCGACGATGACGCGGTGTTCGACCGCCGGTCCGCCATCCACCCGCGCATCGAGCCCGAAGTGGCCTACCTTCTCGCCGCCGACATCGACGGCGTCGACACCGCTCTTCCGCTGGCGGAGATCGTCGCCGCGGTCGCTCCCGCGCTGGAGATCATCGACTCCCGCTACCGCGACTTCCGCTTCAGCCTGTCCGACGTCGTGGCCGACAACACCTCGGCGGCCGGCTACGTGATCGGTCCGTGGACGCCGTTCGAGCAGGCCGGCACTCTCGACAACCACGCCGTGCGGCTCGAGGTCGACGGCAGGGTGGCGGCGACCGGATCGACCGCGGCGATCCTGGGCGATCCCGGCCGTGCCATCGCCGCCGCAGCCCGGCTCGCCGCGGCCCACGGGTTCGCGCTCCGCGCCGGCATGGTGCTGCTCGCCGGAGCCGCGACCGCCGCCGTCCCCCTGCCGGACCACGGCGTCGTCGAGGCGACGATCACCGGGCTCGGGCGGGTCGGCATCCGCACGCACGAGGGATCAGACAGCCTCACGGAGGGATCACGATGACCGGATCAGGCGGCATCCTCGTCGAGGGCAAAGCGACCCCCCGCGGCCGCTTCCCGCACGCCAAGGTCTCCGGCGACCTCGTCTTCGTCTCCGGCACATCGAGCAGGCGGCCCGACAACACGATCGCCGGAGCGGAGGTCGACGAGTTCGGCGCGACGCGTCTCGACGTCGCGGTGCAGACCCGCGCGGTCATCGAGAACATCCGGGCCGTGCTCGCCGCCGCCGGGTGCGGCCTCGACGATCTGGTGCAGGCGACGAGCTTCCTCGTCGACATGAACGACTTCGCCGCCTACAACGCCGTCTGGGCCGAGTACTTCGACGAGCAGGGCCCCGCCCGCACGACGGTGGCCGTTCATGCGCTGCCTCATCCGCACCTGCGCATCGAGATCCAGGCGATCGCACGGCGCCCCGAAACCCCCACCGACGACACCGCTGTCGACCGCACCACCGTTGCCACTCTCGAGGAGGAGAAATGAGCACCATCCCACCCGTCATCGATTTCGCCGCATGGATCAAGGAGAACGAGCACCTCCTGAAGCCGCCGGTCAACAACAAGGCCGCGTGGACGCCCATGGGCGACTTCATCGTGCAGGTCGTCGGCGGCCCCAACAAGCGCACCGACTTCCACTTCGACCCCTACGAGGAGTGGTTCTACCAGTACCGCGGCAACATGCACGTGAACATCCAGACGCCCGACGGCCCGCAGCGCATCGACATCCGCGAGGGCGAGATGTGGCTGCTGCCCGGCAACGTGTTCCACTCCCCGCAGCGCCCGGAAGAGGGCTCCATCGGCATCGTGATCGAGCGCATCCGCGAAGAGGGCACGCTCGAGAAGTTCGCCTGGTTCTGCCCGAACTGCAACGCCAAGGTGCACGAGGTCGAGCTGCAGGTGCGCGACATCGTCGAGGATCTGCCGCCGGTCTTCCGAGACTTCTACGAGAGCGAAGAGGGGCGTACCTGCCCGGAGTGCGGCACCGTCCACCCCGGCAAGGGCTGAAGCCCCTTGGGCACGATCGACGTCCACACGCACTTCGTGCCGAGCTCCTGGCCCGACCTGTCGACACAGGTCGGGCCGGGGCTCTGGCCGACCCTGCGCGTGGACTCCGAGCGCGAGGCGATGATCATGCTCGGCGAGACCGAGTTCCGGCGCGTCGGCGACGACTGCTGGGATGCGTCCGTGCGCCTGGCCGACATGGATGCCGACGGCGTCGAGATGCAGGTGGTCTCCCCCACGCCGCTGTTCTTCTCGTACGACAAGTCGGGCGCCGAGGCGGTCAAGGTCGCCCGCATCTTCAACGACCTCGCCCTGGAGATCTGCGCCCCGGCCCCTGATCGGCTGATCCCCTTCGCCCAGGTGCCGCTGCAGGATCCGGATGCCGCGTGCGCCGAGGCCGATCGCGCGATCGCCTCCGGTCACGCCGGCGTCGAGATCGGGAACCACGTGGGCGACCGCGACCTCGACGACGAGGGCATGGTGATGTTCCTGCAGCACTGCGCCGACAGCGGCATCCCGGTGTTCGTGCATCCGTGGGACATGCCGGGCTCGCCGCGCCTCGACCGCTGGATGGCGCGCTGGCTCACCGGCATGCCCGCCGAGACGCACCTGTCGATCATCGCGATGATCCTGGGCGGAGTGTTCGACCGGGTACCGCCGACCCTCCGCCTGGCGTTCGCGCACGGCGGCGGCTCCTTCGCCTTCTGGCTGGGCCGGTTCGAGAACGCCTGGCTGCAGCGGCCCGACCTCATCGGGGTCAGTGAACGCCCGCCGTCGGCCTACCTCGATCGCTTCAGCGTCGACAGCGTGGTGTTCGACCCGGTCGCCCTGCGCGTGCTGGTGGAGACCCTCGGCGCCTCGCAGGTGATGGTCGGCAGCGACTACCCCTACCCCCTGGGCGAGCGACCCGTCGGCAGCGTCATCGACCGTGCCGACTTCCTCGACGAGGCGCACAAGAGCGCCATCCGTCGCGACAACGCCCTGCGATTCCTGGGGCGCTGACCCCGCACGACCTCGAACGGACCCCCCATGAGCACGACCTCCACCCGCCCCACGATCGACCGCGCCACCTGCGCAGCCCTCGACGAGAACGACCCGCTGGCGCCGATGCGCGAACGCTTCGTGCTGCCCGACGACGTGATCTACCTCGACGGCAACTCGCTCGGTGCGCTGCCGCGGCACACCGCGGCGCACCTGCAGCGGGTGATCGCCGAGGAGTGGGGCACCGGCCTCATCCGCAGCTGGAACGACGCCGGATGGTTCGCCAAGCCGCGCACGATCGGCGACCGGATCGCGCCGCTCATCGGGGCGCACGCCGGCGAGGTCGTGCTCGGCGACTCGACGTCGGCGAGCCTGTTCCAGGCGGTGGTTGCGGCGATCAGGCTCCGTCCGGGACGACGCGTGATCATCGCGGAGCGCAGCAACTTCCCCACCGATCTCTACATGCTCGAAGCCGTGCAGGAGATGCTCGGCGGCGGGACGCCCCTGGAGCGCCGACTGATCTCGGACGACGGCCCCACCCTCGACGACGTGCTCGACGATCACGTCGCGGTCGTGGTGCTCACGCAGGTCGACTACCGCACCGGACGGATGCACGACATCGCCGAGGTGACCCGCAAGGTACACGCGGCGGGAGCCCTGGTCGTCTGGGATCTGTGCCACAGCGCCGGCGCCGTGCCGATCGACCTGAACGCCGCGGATGCCGACTTCGCGGTCGGCTGCACCTACAAATACCTCAACGGCGGGCCCGGCTCGCCCTCGTTCATCTGGGCCGCCACCCGGCACCACGATGCGGCCCGCCCTGCCCTGACCGGCTGGCACGGCCACGCCCGGCCGTTCGACTTCACGGTGGAGTACGCCCCCGCACCGGGGATCGAGCGCTTCCGGGTCGGCACACCGCAGCTGCTGTCGGTCGCGGGCCTCGAGGCGAGTCTCGACATCTGGGACGACGTCGACATGGAGCTGCTGCGCGAGAAGAGCCTGCGGCTGACCGAGCTGTTCATGTCCCTCGTCGACACCCGTCTCACACCGCGCTGGGGCATCGAGCCGGTCACCCCTCGGGAGTCCGCCCGCCGCGGCAGCCAGGTGTCGCTCCGCCACGAAGACGGCTACGCGGTGATGCAGGCGCTGATTGAGCGAGGAGTGATCGGCGACTTCCGCGCTCCCGACCTCATCCGCTTCGGGTTCACCCCGCTCTACACCTCGTACACCGACGTGTGGGACGCGGTCGATGCGCTGGAGGACGTGCTGCACAGCGAGATCTGGCGTGAACCGCGATTCGCGCGCCGCGGCACCGTGACCTGAAGCGGGTATCCCGCGCGGGCCGTCATCCAGTCACACCTGCATGACTCCGGCGCACTCGCATGAACGGACTGGCGTACCCGGTCATGCACCCGTGCAGGAGTCATGCATTCGCGCCAGGTGTCAGACCCCTTCGGCGGCGGCCTCCGTCGCCGCGGCGTCGAGCAGCGCGATGACCCCGTCGCGCACGTGGTTCAGGTGCGATTCGAGCACGCGCAGCGCCTCGTCGGCATCGCCCGCCGCCACGACGTCGATGAGCTCGCCGTGCGAGTGGTCGTGCGCGCCGGGAGACACCAGCCGCCAGCCGAGCACGTAGCGCCCCAGCTTGAGCCGCAGCTGCTCGATCATCTCCCACATCACGGGGCGGGCCTGGGCGTCGTAGAGCGTCGCGTAGAACTCGGTGCGGGCCTCGACGAACTCCCCGCCCTCGGAGATGTCGTCGGCCGTCTTCGCGAGCTCGCGCAGGCGGGCGACCCGCTCCGGCGTGATCTCCGCCATCGCCAGGCGCAGCGCATCCTTCTCGAGAAGCGTCCGCAGGTGGTAGACCTCGGTCGCCTCATCGACCGAGAGCGCGCGCACCATCGCCCCGCGACGGGCATGGAAGACCACGAGCCCGTCGGCCTCGAGCTGGATCAGGGCCGAGCGGATCGGGAGCCGCGAGATGCCGATGGACTCGGCCAGCGTCTCCTGGCGCAGCTTCATGCCGGGGGGCAGAGTGCCGTCGAGGATCGCGTCGCGGATGATGTCGTAGGCCATCGCTCCGACCGACCGGTACCCGGCCCCGTGTCGCTGAGCGAGCTTCTGCAGAGCCTCGGCCCGTTCCTTGGGCGACGCGGCGTTCCCTGATTGCACCATGGGAGCGAGAGTATCGGATCCTCCTGTCGAACTCTGCATTCTGGATCCAGAATCGGATCGCGCCGCCGCCCCTGCCGCCATCCCGCGCCCAGGGCGCCCGAGTCCTCCCGCGGGGGGACGAGGATCACCCTGCGGGAGGATGCCCCGGCGCGCGCGACCCGGCAGGCTCGAATCGTCGATCGTGTCGCCGGAGCTCAGTCGCCTCTCGTCGCGCTGAGCCGGACCCACAGGATTCGGCACGGGGCGACGTGGGTCGAGTGATCACAGGCGGCTTCCGCGTCGCGCGCGTGCCACTTCGCCCGCCGCTGCGACCCAGCCGAAAGCACCTCACCGCTCCATGTCGTTCCTCACACGCAGCAGTCTCAAGAACCGCCTGATCCTGTCGCTCGCGACACTGGCGATCGTCGCTCTCGGCCTGATCTCGATGGGCTCGCTCAAGCAGGAGCTGATGCCGTCGCTGCAGGCGCCCATGGCGTTCATCTCGGCGCAGTCGCAGGGTCTCGCGCCCGAAGAGATGGCGAGCAGCGTGACCGAGCCCGTCGAGCAGGCCGTCCGCGCCGTGCCCGGCGTGACGAGCGTCACGTCCACCACATCCAGCGGGGGTGCGCAGATCCTCGTCGAGTGGTCGTTCGGGGAGAACGACGAGGAGACCCTGCGCACGATCCGCAGTGCGACCGAGTCGTTGAAGCCGAGCTTCCCCTCGGGCACAGAGGTCCAGGTGGCGTCGGGCGGTGCCGGGGATCTGCCCGCGATGGTCCTCAGCGCGGGTACCAGCGGCGACCAGGAGACGTTCGGCGACGCTCTGCAGCAGACCGTCGTCCCGGCGCTCAAGGGCGTACCGGGTGTGCGCGGCGTCGAGCTCGCGGGCCAGGAGACGCAGCGCATCACGATCGATCTCCGCCCCGCGGATGTCACACGGCTGAAGGTCGAGCCCTCGACGCTCGGCCCGATCCTCGAGGCGCACGGCGCCGCGCTCCCGGCAGGGCAGGCGGATTCCGCCGAGGGGCCTCTGTCGATCACCGTGGGGTCGCGACTCGCCACTCTCGAAGACATCCAGGCCCTTCCTGTGCCCACGCCCGAGGGAGCCGTCACGGTCGCCGAATTCGCCGACGTCTCGATCGAGACGGTGCCGGCGCAGACCATCTCGCGGGTCAACGGCAACCCGTCGCTCACGCTCCAGATCATCCCGTCGCAGGGAGCCAACGTGGTCGACATCTCGCACGGCGTGAACGCCGAGCTCGACCGGCTCGCCCCGATCGTCAAGGCCGAGTTCGTGACGATCTTCGACCAGGCGCCCTACATCGAGCAGTCGATCCACGACCTCTCCGTCGAGGGCGGGCTGGGCCTGCTCTTCGCCGTGCTCGTGATCCTCGCGTTCCTGCGCTCGTGGCGCTCGACGGTCATCGCTGCCGTGTCGATCCCGCTGTCGCTGCTGATCACGCTCGTGGGCCTGTGGTGGAGCGGCAACACCCTCAACATCCTGACCCTCGGCGCGCTCACGATCGCCATCGGACGTGTCGTCGACGACTCCATCGTGGTGATCGAGAACATCTCGAGACGACGTGGCGACGGGCCGCTCACCATCGACGGCATCGTCGCCTCGGTACGTCAGGTCGCCGGTGCCATCACCGCCTCGACGCTCACGACCGTCGCGGTCTTCCTGCCCATCGCCTTCGTCTCCGGGATCGCCGGGCAGCTGTTCCGGCCGTTCGCGGTGACGGTCTCGATCGCGCTTCTCGCCTCTCTCGTCGTCTCGCTCACGATCGTGCCGGTGCTCGCCTCCTGGTTCCTCAACAGGGCTCCGAAGCACCGTGCCGCAGCTGCCGAAGCGGCTCAGCCAGTGTCCGAGGGATCGGCGGACGACGCACCGCTCGCCCACGAGAACGAGGTGCCGTCCGAGCTCGACGAGATCCACACGGCTCCCGACCGCCTGCAGCGCACGTTCATGCCGGCCCTGAACGCGACCCGTCGACACCCGGTCATCACCCTGGTCGCCTCGGCCCTGCTGCTCGTCGCGACGCTGGGTATGACGCCGTTCATCCAGACCGACTTCCTGGGCTCATCGGGTCAGGCGAGCCTGCAGGTCGTGCAGACGCCCCCGAAGGAGGCCACGGCCGACCTGGTCGCCGCCGCGGAGCCGGTCGAGAAGACGCTCGGGAAGATCGCGGAGATCGATGACATCACCACCTCGATCCCGGTCCCCACACCCGGCACCCCGACGTCGATCACCTACGACCTGCGGGTGAAGGACGGAGCCGACGTCGCCGCGGTCGAGTCGAAGGTGCAGAAGGCGCTGGACGGTCTTGCCGACAGCGGCACGATCGAGCTCGCTTCGCAGGATGCCTCCCTTGCGGGTGCCGGTGACGGCATCGCCCTGGCCATCCAGGGCAACGACCCGGCCGCGCTGCGGACCGCGAGCGATCTGCTGGAGACGCAGCTTGCCGACGCCGACGGGGTGCGCTCCGTGAAGAGCGAGCTCGCGGGCGAGCAGCCGGTGCTGCGCGTGAAGGTCGACGAGCCGCTGGCCGCGCGCCTCGGCTTCGACCGGGCCACGATCGCGAAGGCCGTGCAGGAGGCGCTCTCGGGCACCACCGTCGGCACCCTCATGTACGAGGGTCGGGAGCGCGACATCGTCGTGCGCACGCCGGGCTCGGCACGAACCGCCGACAAGCTCGGCGAGATCATGCTGCCCGTCACGGCCCAGCAGACGGCCGAGGCGCAGAAGGCCGCCGCCGACGCACTCGAGGCCAAAGCCAAGGCCAAGGCCGACGAGGCCAAGACAAAGGCCGAGAAAGAACTCGACTCGCAGATCAACACGGCCACGAAGCAGCGGGCCGAGCTCGCGGGTCAGATCGGTGCCCTGAACAAGCAGCTCGCGGAGCTGTCGGCGGCGCCGATCGTCCCCGCAGACCCGCTGAGTCCTGAGGACGAGGCGGTGCTCCAGGCGCAGGCGGAGCGCGCCGAGCAGCTCTCGGCACTGCAGAGCGCGATCGAAGGCGCGCAGTCCGGCATCAAGGCGGCGGACGAGCAGATCAAGGCCCTGCGTCAGAGCCGCACCGACGCCGCCGCCCAGCAGGTCGAGGCCGAAGCCGCCGAGGCGGAGCAGAAGGCGGCCACCGAGGTCACGGGCACCGCGATCCCTCTGGCCGCGATCGCCACGGTCGAGGAAGAGCTCACCGCTCCGACCATCACCCGCGCGGAAGGCGAGCGGCAGGTCACCCTGACGGTCACGCCGGAGAAGGGCGGTCTGTCGGCGGCCAGCCGGGCGATCGACGAAGCGATCGCCGAGACCGACCTGCCGGCGGGCGTCACGTTCGAGCAGGGCGGCGCGTCCGCCCAGCAGGACGAGGCGTTCAGTCAGCTCGGTCTGGCGATGCTGGGGGCCATCGTTCTCGTGCTGCTGGTGATGGTGGCGACGTTCCGCAACTTCCGCGGCCCGCTCGTGCTGCTCATCTCGATCCCGTTCGCGGCGACCGGTGCGATCCTCGGGCTCCTCCTCACCGGTACGCCGATGGGGCTTCCGGCGCTGATCGGACTGCTGATGCTCATCGGCATCGTCGTGACGAACGCCATCGTGCTGATGGACCTCGTGAACCGCCTCCGGGTGGCCGGGGCGAGCCTGGACGAGGCCGTGGAGCACGGAACGCGTCTGCGTCTGCGTCCGATCCTGATGACGGCGGCCGCGACCGTGTTCGCGCTGGTCCCGATGTCGCTCGGCCTGACCGGTGGTGGCGTGTTCATCTCGAAGCCGTTGGCGATCGTGGTGATCGGCGGACTGGTGTCATCGACGCTGCTCACCCTGGTGCTGGTGCCGGTCCTGTACACGCTCGTGGAGCGCAGCCGGGATCGCCGGATCGCCAAGCGTGCCGAGCGACGGGCCCGCCGTGAGGAACGCCGTGCCGCCTCTGCCGAGGAGACGATGGACGTCTTCGAGGTGGCGGCCGACAGGGAGTAACCCCTCGCGCGCCCCTGAGGTGCGGTGATCGCCGCACGGATGTCGGGAGGTTCCCGCGGATCCCGTACGGATCTGCCGGATCCTCCCGACTTCCGTGCATTCTCCCGACATCCGTGCGGGCTTGAGGCCCGCACGGCGCAGGGTTCAGTCGCTGGAGGAGGCGACCGCCTGGATCAGCTCCGCGAGGTCGCCGGGACGACTCCACATCGGCCAGTGCCCCGTCGGCAGGTCGACGACGTCGAGGTGGTCGAGCTCCGCGACTTCGGCGAACATGGGATGACCCGCCTGCGCCAGTTCCCGCACCTGCGTGCCCGAGATCGAGCAGCACACGAGCGTGGTCGGGATCCTGCGACGCGCATCGTCCACGAGCTCGACGGGCTGCCGCAGCGCGGGGCCGGGCTGCGGCACTGCCCGCTCGCGAAAGCGCTCGAGCACCTCCGTGCTCAGTCCCTCCAGGCTCGCCTGCTGCCCCAGCACCTCGAACGGCGGCAGGGGAAGCTCGTCCACCTGCTCCGGGAGATCGGGCGCGAACACGCTCCCCGTCGCCACCGGGCCGGAGTCGACCCACACCACCCGGGCGAACAGCTCCGGGTGCCGATCGAGCACGAGGCTGACGGGCGCGTTCGCGCCGCTGTGCGCGACGATGATCGCGGGATGCTGCTCTGAGACACCGAGCCGGGCGAGCTCCCCCAGGATCCCGGCGGCTTGATCATCGAGCGTCTTCGTCGCACGCTCGGGATCGTTCGCGTCGAGACCCGGCAGCGTCATCGCGACCGCACGAGGGCCCGCGGCGTTCAGGTGTTCGAGGACCTCATCCCACGCCCACGCACCCAACCAGTGGCCGGCGATGAAGAGGATGGTCGGGCTGCTCGTCGTCTGTGTCATACCCCCAGCTTGTTCCGCACTGCGGGCAGGTGTGTGTCACTATTTATGTCATGAATTTCCAGGCAGAATCGTGAAGCGCGCAGAGCGCCTGCATGCCCTGTCCGAGATGCTGCGACGCAGCGGATCGCGGGGCTGCTCGGCCGAGCGTCTGGCGCGGGAGTTCGACGTCTCCGTGCGCACCGTCAAGCGCGACCTGGCGGCGTTGGAGCGCAGCGGCGCACCGCTGTGGTCGCGCCCGGGTCCCGGAGGCGGCTACGGCCTGGCCGTGGGAGCATCGCTGCCGCCGGTGAGCCTGTCTCCCGCGCAGGCCGTGGCGCTCATGGCTGCCGTGTCCGCAGCGCCCGACGCCCCCTACGCCGACCTGGCCGCGGCGGGTGTGCGGAAGATCCTGGATGTCCTCGACCCTCACACGCGCGCCCGAGCCGACGCGCTCGCCCCCCGCGTGTGGATCGATGCACCCCCCACTTCCTCCCGCGCGATCCGGTCGGCGCTGGAGGAGGCGATGTCGGACCAGCGGGTGGTCCGCCTCCGGTACACGGCCAGAGACGGGAACACGACAACGCGTGATGTCGAGCCCGTGCTGTTCGCCTCCACGAACGGCCAGTGGTACCTGGTCGGGTGGTGCCGTCTGCGTGACGCCATGCGGTGGTTCGCCGTGTCGCGCGTCGAGAGGGCCAGCGTCACGAAGGCGGCCTGCAGCGGTCACACCGTCGATGAGGTCGGAGAGCCGCCGGCCGGTGCACGGCCGGTGCACGGTCGAGACGGGTGAGGCGCACGAGTGACCGGGCCGGGGAATGCAGAACGCCCCTGTCCCGGAGGACAGGGGCGTTCTCGACGTGCCTTACTTGGCGGCGACGACCTGCAGCGTGATCACTGCGGTGACGTCGTCGTGCAGACGCACGGTCGCCTCGTGCTCACCGGTCACCTTGATGGGCGACGTGATGTGCACCTTGCGCTTGTCGATCGAGCCCAGGCCGGCGGCTGCGACAGCATCCGCGACGTGGTCCGTCTTGACGGAGCCGAAGAGACGACCCTCCTTGCCGGCCTTGACCGTGAGGCGCACCTTGGTGCCCTCGAGAGCGTTCTTCAGCGCGACAGCGTCGTCACGATCGTGGATCGCGCGTGCCTGACGCGCGGCCTGGATCGATGCGACCTGCTTTTCGCCACCGCGGGTCCACGCCGTAGCGAAGCCCTGCGGGATGAGGAAGTTACGGGCGTACCCGTTCTTGACCTCGACAACGTCACCGGCACTACCCAGCCCGGCGACCTCGTTCGTGAGAATCAGCTTTGCCATCTCGATACCCCTTACCGGCCGGCGCCAGCGTAGGGCAGGAGCGCCATTTCGCGCGCGTTCTTGATCGCCGTGGCGATCAGACGCTGCTCCTGCACCGAGACACCGGTGATACGACGGGCACGGATCTTGCCGCGCTCCGAGACGAACTTGCGAAGGGTGGCGACATCCTTGTAATCGATGACACCGACCCGGATGGACTTCGCGGGAGCGGTGGGCTTGCCACCCTTCCGCGGCTTGCGGCGGTCGCCGCTCGACTTTCCAGCCATTGTTTTTCCTTAGTGATGAGCGGATGCCGGCCGTGAAGGCCGGATCCAGAAGTTGTTCAGAACGGGGTGTCGTCGCCGAAGCTGCCGGGAGTGCTCCAGGCATCCGCGCTGGTCGACGAACCGGGCGTGGACCACGGCTCCTCCGACACCTGCTGCTGCGCGGGACGGGACTGTCCACCGCCACCGGCACCGCCGGCACCGCCGGTCGAGGCCGCACGGGTGACCTGCGCGGTCGCGTACCGGAGCGAGGGGCCGATCTCGTCGACCTCCAGCTCGATCGCGGTGCGCTGGTTGCCCTCGCGGTCCTGGTAGGAGCGCTGACGCAGACGGCCCTGCGCGATGACGCGCATGCCCTTCGTCAGCGAACCCGCCACGTGCTCGGCGAACTCGCGCCAGACGGATGCGCGGAGGAACAGCGCGTCGCCGTCCTTCCACTCATTCGCGGCACGGTCGAAGTTCCGAGGCGTCGATGCGATGGTGAAGTTCGCCACCGGCAGCCCGTTCTGCGTGTAGCGCAGCTCGGGGTCGGCCGTGAGGTTTCCCACCACGGTGATGACGGTTTCGCCGGCCATGGGACTTAGGCCTTCGCAGCCTTGGCGGCCTTGCGAGCAGCCTTCTCTTCGGAGCGCTTAGCCTCCGAAGCGACCATCGCCTGAGCCTCTTCCGAGCGGAGGACCTTGGTACGCATGATCTGCTCGTTCAGCTTCAGCTGACGGTCGAGCTCCTGCGTGGCCTCGCTGGTAGCGGTGAAGTTGACGACGGCGTAGATGCCCTCGGTCTTCTTCTGGATCTCGTAAGCCAGACGGCGCTTGCCCCAGATGTCGACCTTGTCAATCGAGCCACCACCGTTGGTGATGACCTTCAGGAACTTGTCGAGCGTCGGGGCGACCGTGCGCTCGTCGATCTCGGGGGTCAGAATGACCATGAGTTCGTACTGGTGCGTCACTTACCCACCTCCTTCGGACTAGAACGGCTCTCGGGACTTTCCCGGGAGCAGGAGGGTGTGTGCACGTGCCGATCTCTGGAATCCCGAATGGACGCCGCGAGACAGACAACCTTGACAGTCTAGCGGAAGAGCAGTGAGGCCGCGAACGGAACCCCGGGACGCGATGCGCGTCAACACATGGGGGTGGGCCGCGCTTCCCCGATCGGCCCCTCATGCGTGACGGTCGTACGCTGGTGCCATGCAGCCCGTCCGCAATCTGGTGGTCGTGCTCGGCGACCAACTCGACCTCGAGGCGAGCGGATTCGACGGGTTCGATCCGCTCCTCGATGCGGTGTGGATGGCTGAGGTCGCCGAGGAATCCACACACGTCTGGAGCAGCAAGCAGCGCACCGCCCTTTTCCTGTCCGCCATGCGCCACAGTGCGGCCGAGATGCGCGCCGCCGGGCGTGTGGTCCACTACACCGCGCTCGACGACCCGGAAGGTCGTGGCACGCTCGCCGATCAGCTGACCGTCGATGTCGTGCGGCTGGAACCGGCGTCCCTCGTGATGACGGCGCCCGGCGACTGGCGGGTGCTGGAGTCGCTGCGACGGGTGGCCGCGCAGGCCGATATCCCTCTGGAGATCCGCGAAGACCGCCACTTCTTCTGCACGGTGCGCGAGTTCGCGGCGCATGTGGGTGAGCGCAGCACGCTCCGCATGGAGTACTTCTATCGCGAACAGCGCCGACGCTTCGGGATCCTCATGACACCGGAGGGGAAGCCCGAGGGCGGCGCGTGGAACTACGACGCCGAGAATCGAAAAGCCTTCCCTGCGCAGGGACCGGGGATGGTGCCACCGAGAGCCGTGTTCGCCCCGGACGAGATCACCCGCGACGTCCTCACGCTCGTCGCGGCACGCTTCGCCGATCATCCCGGTCGCCTCGACACGTTCGCATGGCCGGTCAGCCGCGCGCAGGCTCTCGAATCCCTGACGCTCTTCATCGACGAACGCCTGCCGTGGTTCGGTGACGCACAGGACGCCATGTGGCCGGGGGAACCTTGGTTGTGGCACGCCCACCTGTCCGCCGCCATGAACCTGAAGCTCCTGCATCCGCGCGAAGTGGTCGCCGCAGCCGAGGCCGCTTACCGCGCCGGACACGCCCCCCTGGCATCGACGGAGGGGTTCATCCGTCAGATCCTCGGATGGCGCGAGTACGTGCGCGGAATCTACTGGACCCAGATGCCGGAGTATGCGCGTCACAATGCGCTCGACGCACACGAACCGCTGCCGGAGTGGTACTGGACGGGTGACACCTCGATGGCGTGCCTGGCCGACGCGATCGGCACCACACTGGACAACGGCTACGCCCACCACATCCAACGACTGATGGTGACCGGTCTCTACGCCCTGCTCCTCGGTGTCGAGCCGACCGACCTGCACGCCTGGTACCTGGCCGTCTATGTCGACGCGGTCGAGTGGGTGGAGCTGCCCAACACCATGGGAATGAGCCAGTTCGCCGATGGCGGGCTGATGGGGAGCAAGCCCTACGCCGCTTCCGGTGCCTACATCTCGAGAATGAGTCCGCACTGTCGCGCGTGCCCGTTCGATCCCCAGAAGCGGATCGGAGCGGATGCCTGCCCGATCACCACGCTGTACTGGGATTTCCTGATGCGCAACGAGACGACACTCGCCGCGAATCCGCGGATGGCCCTGCAGGTGCGCAATGCACGTCTGCTCGACGAAGAGGAACGGGCCGCGATCAGCGGACGCGCGGCGGCGATCCGCAGAGGAGAGGTCGGAGCGAATGCCTGACGTGATCGTGATCGGGGCAGGGCTGGCAGGACTCCGCTGCGGCGGGATTCTCGCGTCACGGGGACTCGAGGTCGTGGTGCTCGAGGCTTCGGATGCCGTCGGAGGCCGCCAGCGCACCGACATCGTCGACGGGTTCCGGCTGGATCGTGGCTTCCAGGTGCTGAATCCGGCCTACCCGGCACTGCGCCGCAGCATCGATCTGGATGCCCTCGCTCTGCGCAGCTTCCCGGTCGGCGTGCGGGTACGCACCGCTCACGGCACGGCTGAGCTACGGCATCCACTGCGGCATCCACTCTCGATCATCCCCACGCTGCGCAGCGGATTGGTGAACGGAGCAGATGCCGTCGCGCTCGCGCGCTGGGCGGCGCCGGCTCTGGTGCGTCCGCTCTCCCGTCTCGCGCAGGACGATGTCACGGTACGTGAGGGGTGGGATGCCGCGGGTCTGCGCGGCCCTCTCCGCACCGCCGTGCTCGAGCCGTTCCTCGCCGGGGTGCTGGCAGAGGACCGCGGCGTGACATCGAACGCCTTCGCGCGGCTGCTGGTGCGGTACTTCGCGCTCGGGCGCCCCGGCCTGCCGGCTCAGGGGATCGCTGCGGTGCCGGAGCAGCTTGCCGCACAGGCACGGAGAGCCGGAGCCGAACTCCGTCTCGGCTCCCCCGTCGCACACGTGCGCTCACGCGGTGAGGGCGTGCAGGTGGAGGTGGCCGGCGGCGACTCCCTCCACGCGGCCCGGGTCGTCGTCGCGGTCGGGCCGGAGGCGGTCGAAGAACTCACCGGACTCTCCACGCCGGCGACGAACGGCCTGCAGACCTGGTGGTTCGCCGCCACCGAAGCGCCGACCTCCTCCGCACTGCTCACCGTCGACGGCCGGCGCCGAGGTCCGATCGTGAACACGGTGGTGATGACGAACACGGTCCCGTCGTATGCCCCGGCCGGACGCCATCTCATCGCCGCGACATGTCTGCTTCCGCACGGCGGCGATCCCTCCACCGAGAGCGAGGTGCGCCGCCATCTGAGCGGGATCTGGGGCACCGACGTGAGCGCGTGGGAGCTGCTTCGTCGCGATGACATCGCCGACGCACTCCCGACCCAACCGGCGCCCCTGGAGCCGGCCCGCTCGCCGCGCTTCGCCGCGCGGATGTACATCGCCGGCGATCACCGTGACACCGCATCGATCCAGGGAGCCCTGGCGTCGGGAGAACGCGCGGCCCGAGCGGTGCTGGTCGACGCGGGGCTTCGAGAGTGATCGACTCTCTCCGGGTCCGGTGAACGTCGCTGCGCGCAGCGACGCGGTGTTGAGGCTCGTGCGCTGACGAATCGTCCCGGTCGGGGCGGATCGGTTGCGAGCGACCTCAGTTCAGGACCGGCGGCACTTCCGACCAGACGATCCGCTCCTCCGTCGTCGGCGCGACCGGGATGCGCCCGGATCCGTCCGGCTCAGGGATCGCGGCCAGGAGCGCCTGCGTGTAGGGATGCCCGGGTGCCGCCCAGAGCTGATCCGTCGGACCCGACTCGAGCACGCGCCCGCCGAACATCACGAACGTGCGGTCGGCGATGCGCCGCACCACGGCCAGGTCGTGGGAGATGAACAGCATTCCCGCACCCGACTCCGCCACGAGGTCGCGCATGAGTCCGGCGACACTCGTCTGGGTCGATGCGTCGAGCGCCGAGATCGGTTCATCGGCGACGAGGAGCGACGGCCGCGCGGCCAGGGCCCTGGCGATCGCGATGCGCTGCTTCTGCCCGCCCGAGAACTGGTGCGGGAAGCGCGTGCTCACGTTCGTCGGCAATCCGACGCGTTCGAGCCATTCGTCCACGGTCGATCCCTCGGCGCCGCGCGCACGGGCGGTGGCGATGCCATCCGCGATCTGGTCGCCGACGCGGCGCCGCGGGTTGAGCGACGTCGCCGGGTCCTGGAACACCATCTGGATGCCGGTGAGGGCGATCGAGCGACGGCGGATGCCGAGCGGCGACACCGGGGCGTCACGGAAGAGCACGGTCCCCGCGGCGATCTTCTCGATGCCGACCACGGCACGGGCGAGGCTCGACTTGCCGCTGCCGGACTCACCGACCAGCGCGACGGTCTCCCCCGCGGCGACGCTGATCGACACTCCGTTCACGGCGATCACCGGCGGGTTGCCCGGGTAGCGCACGACCACGTCGCGCGCGTCGAGGACTGCGACCTCACTCATCTGCGGCCTGCCCTTCCGGTGCCTCGTCGATGCGCGAACCCGGGAGGGCCGCGAGCAGCATGCGCGTGTATTCGTGCTGAGGATCGCGGAACAGCGTCTCGCGGTCGGCGAGTTCCACGATGCGGCCGTCCTTCATGACCGCCACACGGTCGGCGATCGCACTCATGACACCGAGGTCGTGGGTCACGAGGAGCACGGCGAGGTTGCGTTCGATCGCGAGGTCGCGCAGCAGCTTCAGGATGCCCGCCTGCACCGTGACGTCGAGAGCGGTGGTGGGCTCATCCGCCAGCAGCACCTCGGGGTCGCAGGCCAGAGCGCACGCGATCGCGATGCGCTGACGCTGCCCGCCCGAGAACTGGTGCGGGTAGCGCCCCAGGGCCGCGGCCGGGTTCGGCACCTGCACGGTCTCGAGCAGCTCGACAGCCCGCGCTCGGGCGGCGGCGCCCTTGAGACCGAGGTGCACCCGCATGTGGTCGGTGAGCTGGCGGCCGACGGGCAGCTGCGGGTGCAGCGAGGCCGACGGATCCTGGAACACCATCGCGATCCGCTTGCCGCGCACCCTGTTGAGCGCGCGCCGGTTGAGTCCCAGGAGCTCTTCGCCGCCGAGCAGGATCGATCCCCCGGTACGGGCCTGACGCGGCAGCAGTCCCAGAACGGCGAGCGAGGTGAGGGTCTTGCCGGACCCGGATTCTCCGGCCAGACCGTGGATGCGACCCGCCTCGAGTTCGAGGGAGACACCCTTGACGAGCGGACGCCCGATGTCGACCGTCAGATCGCGGATGCTGAGCGTCGCGTCCTGCTGCGCGACAGCGCTGTGGGCACTCATGCGGCCACCCCCGCCGACGCCTTGTGCTCCGCAGCCTTCTCGTGCGTGATCTCGGCCGTCGGGTCGAGCACGTCGCGCATCGCATCTCCGAGGAAGTTGAACGCCAGCACCACGGTCAGGATCGCGAGACCCGGGAAGACCCCGAGCCACCAGGCGTCGAAGTTCTGCATCGCACCCGAGATCATCGACCCCCACTCGGCCGTCGGCGGTTGCGCACCGAGACCGAGGAAGGAGAGTCCGGAGAGCAGGAGGATCGCCGCGCCGATGTCGAGCGTCGCCAGCACCAGGACGGGGCCGGCGATGTTCGGGAGGATGTCGACGAACAGCGTGCGTGCCGGCGAGTGCCCGAGCAGTCGTCCCGCGATCACGTAGTTCTGGCCGCGGAGCCCCAGCACGATGCTGCGCGTGACACGGGAGTACTGCGGCCACGACACCACGATCGCCGCGATCACCGCGTTGAACAGCGACGGGCCGAGCGAAGCCGTGACCACCATCGCGAGGATCACGGTCGGGAAGGCCATGAACAGGTCGGTGATGCGCATGAGCGTCTCGTCGACCCAGCCGCCGAAGTACCCGGCGAGCGCTCCGATGAGCGTGCCGATGATCATGGCCGCGATCACGAGCATGAGGGCGAGCGGCAGGCTCACGGTGGCGCCGGTCATCAGGCGGGAGAAGATGTCGCGTCCGTTGCCGTCGGTCCCGAGGAGCGTGTCGATCCCCGGAGGCTGCAGGCGCGGCAGCACCTGCGCGTTCGGCGGGTACGGGACCCACCACTGGGCGGTGAAGGCCACGATGATCCAGGCTCCGGCGATGACGGTGCCGATGATCCCCAGCGGCGTGCGCCAGGCGCGGGGCCAGCGGAAGCGGAAGCGCCCGGCCGGGGAGGCGGCGGCGATGCGGCTCATGCGATCCTCACTCTCGGGTCGAGCACGCCGTACAGCAGGTCGACGATGAAGTTGATGAGGAGGTAGATGACGCCGACCACGAGACCGACGCCCATGATGCCCGGCAGGTCGAGGTTCGCGGCGGAGTTGTAGGCGTAGGTGCCCAGGCCCGGCCAGGCGAACACCGACTCGACAAGCACCGTGCCCGACAGCAGAGCGCCGAACGCGACACCCACCACCGTGAGGATCGGCAGCGACGCTCCCCGCAGCACGTAGTCGAGGATCACCCGCATGGCCGGGAGCCCCTTGGCTCTGGCGGCGCGCACGTAATCGCTCCCGAGGACCTCGAGCACCGAGGTGCGGATGAAACGGGTGAGCAGACCGATGGTCACGAGCGAGAGCACCATGACGGGAAGCGCGAGGTGCGCGAGGGCGTCGAAGAAGCCGACGGCGTCGCCGCCCAGGAGGTAGTCGACCGTGTAGAGCCCCGTCACGCGCGGCGGCGGCGTGATCGACGGGGAGATGCGGCCGGATCCCGGTGCGATGCGCAGCTCGAGGAAGAAGACGTAGAAGCTGACGAGTGCCAGCCAGAAGGTCGGCACGCTGAGCCCGACCAGCGTCACGACGCGGATGACCTGGTCGGTGACGAGTCCGCGGCGGTAGGCGGCGAGCGTACCGAGCACGATGCTGACCGCGAGGCTGACGATGATCGCCCCGATCGCGATCTCGATGGTCGCCGGCACCGCGGTGGCGAGGTCGCTGGTGACCGGGCGTCCGGTCACCAGCGACGTGCCGAGGTCCCCGCGCAGCAGGTTCCCCATATAGATGAAGTACTGCACGAACAGTGGCTGGTCGAGACCGTGCTCCTTGATGAACGCGTCACGCGTCGCGGGGTTCTGCGACGCACCCTCACCGAGCGCGGCCGAGACCGGGTCTCCCGGCACCAGGTTGGTGAGCGCGAACGTGACGATCGTCACGCCCACCAACAGGAGCAGGGAGGTGCCGGCCCGCCGCAGCAGGTATCCGAGCAGAGGCGATCGGCGCCGCTGCGCCTGCCTCTGCACCGCCACTGTCGTCATGAGATGTCCGTTCAGCCGGCCGGCGTGATCTCGGCGATGTCCATCTCCCAGACGGAGTTGTACACCGCACCCTTCACGCTGTCCGCGGAGGAGATGTTGCGACCGGGGACGATCAGCGGCACGAACGGGCCCTCGGCCTGCATCGCCTCGGCGAATTCGGTGAAGGCGGCCGTGCGCTGGTCGGGGTCGGTCGCGGCGGCGGCACCGGCGGCGATACCGGCGATCTCCGGGTTGGCCTCGGCTGCCCAGCCGGCGCGGAGGCCGACCTTCAGACCGGGGGCGAAGGGCAGGAAGTTCGCGGAGTCGGCGTAGTCCGGGCCCCAGAACCACAGGCCGAAGCCCTCGGTGCCGTTGACGTAGGCGTCGAGCTCGGTCGCGAAGGGCGCGGGGGCGAGGTCGACCGTGATGCCGGCGTCTTCGAGCTGTGCCTGCACGCGCTCGGCGAGCGGGGTGAACTCCACGCCGCCGACCGGGTAGTCGTTCGGGAACTGCAGCTTGAGGGTCTGGCCCGTGTAGCCGGCCTCGGCGAGCGCGGCCTTCGCCTTGTCGAGGTCCTGCTCCACGCCGCCGTCGAGGGCGCCCTCGAATCCGGGCGGGATCACGCCGGTCGCCTGCACGGAACCGGCACCGGCCAGCTCCAGCAGTGCGTCGTAGTCGAGGGCGTAGCGGATCGCCTCGGCGATCTTGACGTTCGCCAGGTCACCGGCGACGGCCTCGGACTGGTTGAGCAGCAGGAAGATGGTCTGGCCGGAGGGGACGGAGTCGACCGTGATGCCGTCGCCGAGGCCGGCGACCTGGTCGCCGTTCAGGTCCATCGCGACCATGGAGTCGCCGCCCTTGAGGTTGGCGAGCTGGGTGGCGCTCTCCGAGACGTTGCGCACGACCACGCGCTTGTAGTCGGATGCCTCGTCGCCGTTGTACTCGTCGTTCTTGGTCAGCACGACCTGCGAGCTGAGGTCGAGCGTGTCGAGCACGAAGGGGCCGGAGCCCGCGGAGGCGCCGTCGAGGAACTTCTGCGCCGAGTCGGTGCCGTCGGTCGCGCCGCCGTTCTCGATGACGACGTCGGAGTTGACGATGCCGAGCGCCGGGTTCGCGAGGATCGCGGGCAGCTGCAGCAGCGGGGTCTCGGACGTGAACTCGATCGTCTTGTCGTCGACCTCGGTGATGGTGAGCCCGCCGAGCAGGAAGTTGGGCTTGGCGTCTTCCATGCCCTGGATGCGCTGCAGCGAGAACACGACGTCCTTCGCCTCGATCGGCGAGCCGTCGGAGAAGACGCGGTCGCCGTCGAGCGTGAAGGTGAACTCGGTCGCCTCGTCGTTCTGCTCCCACGATGCGAGGCCGGGGACGGGGGTGGAGACGTCGGAGCCCTCGAAGTCGACGAGGGTCTCGTACAGGGCCTTCGCGATCATGTTGCCGGTCGGGTCGTAGGTGTGCCCCGGGTCGGTGGTCTCGATCGAGAACGCGGTGTCGATGACGAGGGAGTCGGATCCGGACTGCCCGCCGCCGGTCGCCGAGTTCCCTCCAGAGCAACCTGCGAGCGCGAGGAGCGCTGTGGCTCCGAGCGCGATGACCGGCGTGATACGGCGTGACGACATGAGGGCCTCCAGAGGCGAGGAGTACATTCGGGTGAGTCGCCACCGATGTGGACGACCGTGGATCAGATTCGCATCATATGCGACGATGTGTCCAGCAAGAGTGGGTCACCTCGACACGCTCTGTCCAGAACCTCGGATGTGAGGAACAATATGTCCAGCAAGAATGCGGAAGATTCGAAGCATTCTGGACGAAGTGCCGCCCCATTGGACGAGACGGCGTACAGAATCCTCGAAGTCCTGCGTGATAACGGTCGTGTCTCGATCGCGGCTCTCGCCGACAAGGTGGGGATCTCACGCGCGAACGCCTACACGCGCGTCGAGTCGCTCGTGCACGACGGCGTCATCACGGGCTTCAGCGCCCGCGTGGATCAGGCGAAGGCGGGGCTCTCCATCGGCGCCCTCGTCTTCGTCACCGTGATGCCGCAGGCCTGGGCGTCGTTCCGGGAGCGGGTGCTGGAGATGCCCGATGTGGAGTGGTGCGCGATCACCACAGGCGAGCACGACGCGATGCTGCTGATCCGCGCCGTCGATGTCAGCGGCGTGCACGAGTTCTCCACCGGAGTGATCGCTCAGCTTCCCGAGGTGCGCACGGTGGTCAGCGTGGTGGTGCTCGACGAGGTGATCCGCCGCCCCTACCTGCTGCCGGGGGACCTGCCGGAACGAAGCAGCGTCACCGCACCGCTCGGGATGACACGGTGGACGCCGGCCTCGCCCGGTCGCGACGCGCTGCCGCCGCGCTGAGGCGCAGGCCTCAGGCGGTGATCTCCTCGCACACGCTCAGCTGCGGGAGTCCGTGCATCTCGTAGTGCTCGACCAGGCGGATGCCGCCCTCGTCGGTCAGCTCCAGCTCGCTCTCGCCGTCGCCGGTCACGACCGTGCCGTCAGCCTTGAGCACGTGCACGAAAGA